>JBBQXH010000001.1:0-25824 GCA_038209835.1 Gaiellales bacterium
AACGGCGAGGTCGTCGACGCAACACGTGCGCGCGTTTTCGTGGCGAAAGGGGGCCTCGACGCGGTTCCTTCGATCGACGGAACCGCCGAGAACCTTCCCGTTGGCGTGACCGAGGCGCAGGGTCAGGAGCTCGAGAGCCAGAGCGTCTGGGTCTCGCAGCTGGATCTCGACGAGCCCGGGCAGTACTCGATTCTCGTCGAGCCTGACGGAGCGGAGATCCAGGGAAACGCGCAGATCGAGGTCGCCGACAAGTCGAGCGCACCGGCGATCGGAGCCCGTGCCATTCCCTCGGACAACCCGACCGTCGAAACCGATTTCCCCGACCGGATCACGACCGCCCGTCCACCCGACGTCGAGCTCCTGCGCTCCTCGATTGCGGAGGCGATCGCCGCGAACTCGCCCTTCGTCGTCACCTTCTCGACGCCGCAGTACTGCGAAAGTCGTGTCTGCGGCCCCGTGGTCGACGTGGTCGACGCCGTGCGCAAGCGGTTCGCGGACACGGGTATCCGCTTCATCCACGTGGAGATCTACCAGGACAACGACCCGGGTCTCGGCTTTAACCGGTGGGTCAAGGAGTGGAACCTCCCGACCGAGCCGTGGACGTTCGTGGTCGACGGCTCGGGGATCATTCGCGACAGGTTCGAGGGCCTCGTCACCGTGGGGGAACTCGAGCAGTCGGTACGACAGCACCTCTAGCAAGGAGCGAAGCGACGCGCAGCATCCGCGGCCGAAGGCCGCCAGGATGCGAAGGATTCACGGGCCGGCTTGTCCGGCTCGTACACGCGAACCCGCGAGACGAAGCATCAGTTCGAGCGAGGAAGCCGGTCCCGGCCAGTGCTCCTCGATCAGTGACCGTCCGGAACTCCGGACGAAGAGTCGCAGCACGAGCGCGACGAGAATCACGTCATCGAGCTGGCCCGCGACGGGGATGAAGTCCGGGACGAGGTCGAAGGGAACCGCGAGGTAGACGACCAGAGCTCCGAGCAGCAGCTTGGAGGATCGCGGCACACGCCCATCGCGCATGAGCCGCGAGAAGAGCACGACGCAGTCGGGGACGAATCGGGCGAAGGCACGCGCCTCGTCGCCACGACCCGTGACGACGAGGGCGAGAACGAACCCAGCGTAGACGACCAGAGCGCTGCCCAGCCCGATCAGAATCCACGTGACACTCATGGCGCTACGCTCGAAGGATCGGCCGGGTCAGGCAAGTTGGACCGCCGTCGCCCTTTCGTGAGATCTCGTCGCCCTGATAGACGACGACGTCGACTCCCGCGCGCTCCATGCGCCTCCTCGTCTCGTCGTTCCCGGCGAGCGCCAACGCGACATGGGGTGCGACTGCGAGGACGTTCGGCCCCATCGTCTCGAACTCCTCGTCGGGCACATCGATACACCGGATTCCTCGATCGTCCAGGAGCTGTAGGAGCCTCACCGGCATCAGTGGGCGGTACACGACAGCGAGGTCCACCGCGAGCGGCGAGATGAACGACATGAGGTGGAGCACCTCTCCCGGGCCACGGAAGTGGGGCAGATCGAAGGGCACGACCTCGACTCCTGGGAGAGCGGCCGCAAGTGATGCAATACCGTCTGCGTTCGTCCGGTATCCGTGGCCGACGAGCAGCGTCCGCTCGTCGAGCCAGAGCGTGTCGCCACCCTCGACCGTTGCGGGCTCCTCGACCCGTGACGCGACCGGCACTCCCGCAAGGGCGAGGTCGCGCGCGATGGCCTCGGGTTCGCCGCGACGCCCTTCCTTTCCCGGACGAAGGAGAATCGCGCCATGGTTGGAGATGAGCGCGGGATCGTAGGCGTAGATCGCGTCCGGATCGCCCGGAACCTCGGTTCTGCCGAGGACCACGTCTACGCCCGCTCCGGCGAGTGCGACGCAAAGCGCGTCGTGCTCGAGCTCGAGGCGGCGAAGATCCGGCGCGCTGCGCCACCCGTACGCTTGCCAGGCCGCGACCGCATCTGCCGAGGGCGGTTTCACGAGAACGCGTCGGAGTCGCGCCGTCATGTCCTGACAGCCGTAAGCAGCCGTCTCGCTAGTCTGCATCGAGTGGAGGGTAACGCCACCAGGCTCACCGATCTCACCGTTGCCGGGGGATGTGCGGCGAAATACTCGGCGGCGAAGCTCGAAGCGTTGCTCGCCGGGTTCCTTCCCGTCGAGTCGGAGAACCTTCTGGTCGGCCTCGCTCCTGCCGACGACGCCGCCGTCTACAAGCTCGATGACGAGCGGGCGCTGATCTTCACGGTCGACTTCTTTCCGCCACTTGTCGACGACCCCGACGACTTCGGCGCCATCGCCGCGACGAACGCCCTGAACGACGTCTTCGCGATGGGCGGTACACCGATTCTCGCGCTCTCGGTCGCGGCCTTCCCGGAGGAGCTCGCCGGAGAAGACGTCGCCGCGATCCTCTCCGCCGCGGATCGAAAGGTTCGGGAAGCGGGCGCCCTCCTGGCCGGCGGCCACACGATCCGGGACCCCGAGCCGAAGTACGGACTCGCTGTCGTCGGAACCGTCCACCCGGAGGGTGTTTGGCGCAAGAGCACGGCACGACCCGGAGACGCGCTTTTCCTCACGAAGCCGCTCGGCACCGGGCTGGTGCTTGCTGGGGTGAAGATTGGTCTGCTGGCACGCGACCTGCTGGCCGGGGCCGTGCAACAGATGACGACGCTGAACGCCGCGGCCGCGAATGTCCTCCGAACGAGAGAGCCGCACGCTGTCACCGACGTGACGGGCTTCGGGCTCTTCGGCCACGCGATCGAGGTCGCAGAGCGAAGCGGTCTCGCGATCCACCTCGTGGCGGATAGGATCCCGGCCCTTCCCGGGGCGCTCGAGGCAGCGGCGGCGGGAATCGTGACCGGAGGCGACCCGAGAAACCGGGAGTTCGCAGCGGGAAGGATCGACCTCGAGGGGGTTTCGGCGGAGCTCGGCCTACTCGGATTCGACCCGCAGACTGCAGGCGGTCTCCTCGTGTCCCTCCCAAGCGGGCACGCGGCCGTCCTCGAGGCGGAGTTCCGCTCGCGCGACCTCTTCCTCGCCCGGATCGGCCACGTTGCCGAGGGCGAGGGCGTTCACGTCGCCTAACCCAACAGCCAGCTCGGGCGCGACCCTAGACTTGTAGCGATGCTCGCCCGCGTCCGGAGCCGTCGCGTCTCACCGCAGGGCTTCCGGCGTATCGCGACGATCTCGGTCGGCGCGCTGCTGATCGTCGTCGTCACCGGCGCAGTCGTCCGTCTGACAGCGTCAGGGCTCGGCTGTGACAACTGGCCTCGCTGCGGCGATACGCCCTTTCCGGAGAAGGGCTTCCACGCGTTCGTCGAGTTCGGAAACCGGATGGTCGCGCTTGTGGCGATCGTGATCGCGATCGTCACGTGGATCGCATCTCGACGAGTGGACGGGCTACCTCGCTGGGTCTCCTGGACAGCGGGAGCCGTGGCTCTCGGCACGATCGCGCAGATCCCCCTCGGTGGGCTCACGGTGATCCTGGATCTGCACCCGCTCGCCGTGATGAGCCACTTCTTCCTCGCCCTGGCGATGCTCGGACTGGCCGTTCTCGTCGCGCTCGAGGCGCGCGCCTTCGAGGTGGGGAGACCAGACTCGACCGTCCCTCGGGCACTCGGCTGGCTGTCGCTCGCCCTCGTCCCTGTGGGGATCGTTCTGCTCGTCACGGGCACGCTCGTTACCGCGGCCGGCCCTCACTCGGGTGGTGCGGACATCCGGCGCCTCGGCAATCTCGAGGATGCCGTCTACGTTCACGTGAGGGCCAGCGCGATCTTCGGCGTCGCATTCTTGATCCTCGTGATCGCACTCCTGCGATTCCGGCGCACAGCCCGACCTGAGCTCCTGCTTGCCTGCGGTGCTCTGCTCCTCCTGCTCGTCCAGATGGGAATCGGCGAGTACCAGTGGCGCAATCAGCTTCCCTGGCAGGTCGTCCTCGTTCATGTCTCGCTCGCGGCAACCATCTGGGCGGCGCTCGTGGCGCTCGCCGTCCGTGTCGTCTGGGCCGGGCAAGGCGCGAAGCGACGCGCAGCGGCCGACCAGGCCGCGAAGGCCCACGGACCGGACGAAGTCCGGGCCGTACAGAACGCGTAGGCAAGGAGCGAAGCGACGCGCAGCGGCCGGCCAGGCCGCGAAGGCCCACGGACCGGACGAAGTCCGGCCCTTACAAGACGCGTAGACCAGCCCGGATAATCCGCGGGGACCGGCTAGTACACTCCGCGGATCGGCGACCACCTTCGTATCGAGAGCCGGCCGGTGCTGCGCCGGCCGGTCATGATCGCCGCGTTCCGCGGCTGGAACGACGGGGCACAGGGGGCATCCCTCGCGGCGAGTTTCCTCGCGCGTGCTTGGGACGCGACGAGGTTCGCAGACATCGATCCGGAAGAGTTCTTCGACTTCCAGGCGATCCGCCCGCACGTCTCGCTCGAAGACGGGCAGACGCGCCGAATCGACTGGCCGGAGAACGTCTTCTACCATGCCGCGATCCCTACGGCCTCGGAGCAGGACGAGCGAGACGCTGTACTCATCCTCGGCGTCGAGCCGAACACACGGTGGCGGACGTTCACGAGCGAGATCGTCGGGCTCGCCCAGGAGCTCCGCGTCGAGCTCCTCATCACGCTCGGGGCTCTGCTCGCCGACGTGCCCCACACGAGGCCGAGCCCGGTGACGGGGGCGGCGACCGATCCTGCGCTCGTCGAGGAGCTCGGTCTCGCCAACTCGCGCTACGAGGGCCCGACGGGGATCGTCGGAGTTCTTCACGATGCGTGCCGTGAAGCTTCGATCGCTTCGGCGAGCCTCTGGGCGGCCGTTCCGCACTATGCGTCGCTCGCACCCAGCCCACGGGCTGCCGGGTCGCTCTGTACCCGACTCGGCGAGCTTGTCGGCGCCGAGCTCGACCTCGATGAGCTCGAGCGGGCGAGCGAGGTCTACGAACGCCAGGTGAGCGAGGCAGTCGCTTCCGACGAGGAGACCGAAGCGTACGTCCGCGAGCTCGAGCGCCGGGCCGACCAGTACGAAGCAGAGGCGGACCTCCCCTCAGGCGATACGCTCGCGGCAGAGTTGACACGCTTCCTGCGCGAGCACGAGGCGCGCCGTCGGGAAGAGGAAGAAGAAGAGGACTAGCCGGCGGGCGACGCTACGCCGTCGCTCACGGGTTCGACCGGCTCGGGCAAGACGGCTTCAGATGTTTCGGCCGCTCCCTCGGGAGTGACCGGAGATCCGCCGTTCTGAGTGACCCGCGCCGGCCCATCCTGCGAGCCATCGCGCTTCTTCCGCCGCCGGCGGCGACGTGACTTCCCGGCCTGATTCTTCGGCGCGGGAAGGTTGTCCGCCAGCGCCTCGGCGACCTGCTCGTTCGTCCCGACCCGCGCGCGGGCCTTCTCGATCAGCTGTTGCGCTGTCGGGGTGTATCCCTCGGCGGAGGCCAGGAGGGCCGAAGCAACCTGGGGCGTCTGCTCGAGCGCGACGTTGACGAGCCGCGCCGAGTTCTCCTCATGGCGATGTCCACGGGAGTTGGCGAGAGCTCCGAGCAGGCGCTTGGCATCGGGCAGCTCCGCGCTCGCTCGACGGTCCTGCAGCTTTCGGGTGGCCCGGGCGAGCTTCCAGGTCCACCTGGTGATGATGTCTTCCGGCGCTTCGACTTTGCCGTTTGCGATTGCCCGCAACAGGATGCGAACGCCTTGCACGCGATCCTTCTCCCAGGTCGGCGACGAGATCACGATCGTGACCAGGTCGTCGAAGCTCGCGCGGTCGATCATCGTGGCGACCCGGTCGCCAAGCGCTTGGAGCCGAAGCCTCCGGTTCGGATTCTCGGCCGCGCAACTCATGAGGAACATCTCACGGCAGTCTCGGCTCGCCCGCGCGAGCTTCTCCGCGAACTGCTGCCGCTCGTCGTAGCGGAGCTGGCGGCCCGCGATGCGCGCCCATAGCTCCTGCTCGTCATCGGCGAGCCGCGAAGGATCGACGCGCTGCCATTCGCGAGCGATGACGGTGAGACGCCTCCGCGGGTCGGGCGTCACAGGGACGAGCCAGGAAGCGGGCGAGAGCTTACGGCGGGCCCGCCGCTGCATACGTCGGCGCGGCGCCGGCGTAACCCGCGCGCCAGGCCGGTAGAAGTCAGAGTCGAGGAGGGTGTGCAGCGTGATCGTCCGGTCGTTGTGCGTCGCCGCGGGATCGATGAAGTCGACGACGATCCCGGCCTCCTTGCGCGGGTGGATTCGCATGATTCGCCCGATCCGCTGCTGGTAGACGCGGCGGCTCGCAGTAGGGGCCAGATGCATGCACACGGTGGCTCGCGGCGAGTTCCAGCCCTCGGCGAGCAGCTGGGCGTTGATGAGCACGTTGATCTCGCCGCGCTCGTAGGCGGCGAGCGTCTCGGCGAGCCGGAGGGGAGGCGTCCGTCCGCTTACGGCCTCTGCCTTGATTCCCGCGGCCCGGAACTCCCGGGCGAGGTTGTAGGCATGGTCGACCCCGGCCGCATAGACGATCCCGGGCGTGGCGTCGAAGCGATCCCGGTACAGGCTCGCCGCCGCCTGGTTGATCAGCTCGTGGTCGAGAACCTTGGCGAGCGCTTCCTGGTCGTAGTCCCCGCCGACGATCGGAACGGTCGAGATGGCGGCCGCGGGCGGGACGCGAAGGCAGCGAAGGGGGGCGATCAGGCCGCGCCGCGCCGCATCGCCGAGCGGAAGGTCGTCGACCGAAGCGGGGAAGACGTCTGAGACCTGCTTCGCGATCAACTGCTCCGTCGCGGTCATTCCGATGTAGATCGGCTCCGTGAGGCTTCTGATCGCTGCGCTCGTCTTCTCACCGAGCGCCGTGTGCGCTTCGTCACAGATCACGAGTTGATACGCGGTCCGGCTCAGCGACGTAACATGACGCGCGAACCACGCGTAGGTCTGGATCGTGATGGGGTTACCCCTCAACGGGTCGGTTCCCTCGAGGACAGGCGCTGCAAAGCGAGCCCCATACCCCTCGGTCGTCAGGTCGCTCGTGAACTGGTTCACGAGGAGTCGCCGATGGGTGAGGATCAGGACCCCCATGGTGCGCGCCGCCTCGACGAAGCCCGCCGCCGCGATCGTCTTGCCCGATGCGGTGGGGTGACGGAACCGGTAGCGGCGCTCGGCGCCCGGATCGTCCGCGACCCGATCGACGTCGTCGTCGAGGTCGTCCTCCAGCTCCTCCGGCTCGTCGTCCTCCTCTGGCTCAGCCTCGGTGCCGTTCCCGTTCGGCTCGGCGGGCTGCTCCTCATGCGCAATCAACTCCGTCAGCATCCCCGCCAACGCATCGGACTGATGCCGGCGTAGCTCGGTGCCGGACGCGAGGTGCGGGCTCTCCTCGCTCAGCACTCGCTCCAGCCCGAGCATCAGCGCAAAGCTCACCTTCCACGCCGACGAGGGCGCGCGACGCCCCTCGTCCATCTCGGCCAGGGCAGCGTCCAGTGCGCGCCGGCGTGCCGACTTCTCGGCGAGGGCCTCGACGGGATTCTCGTCAGGGCGCAGGAAAGGCTCACCGGCCCATTTCTCCGCCCTCGCGGCGTCGGCCACGAGTACGTCGACCTCGGCCGACATCAACGTCGAGTGCTCTGAGTGTTCCTGCATGCTGTGCAAGGGCCTCGCGCCGCCGGGAAACAGAGGTAGGAGGCGCGCAGAGCAGATTGTGCTGCTCCCCGTAAGCATACCCCACCGGTCGGCGTGCGCAACGCGGGCCGGTTACGCTCGTGTCGTGGAGCGCTGGGCGGCTCACGTGGAACGCGAGGCAGCCCGCTATCGAGACGGGCTGGCGCGGCTACCCTCCGAGCCGGACGCACGCCAGAAACAGCTCGTTCGGATCGCCAACGCCGCATCCGGCTGCGGCCTCGCCTCCCTCATGATGGGCGATCAGGAAGCCTCCGCCCGGTGGTTCAGCCTCGCTGCGGCGCGGTATCGCGAGAGCTACGGTGACGCTCCGCAAGGAAGTTGGGGGCGGCCGATCGGAGCTGTCAAAGCGCGGCTTCTCGCAGGGGATGTCGAGGGAGCGCAGGATGACGCCCGCTGGGCGCTCGCCCAATCGCCGCAGGAGGCTCACTCGCCGATCGGGATCTACGCTGCCGCCCTGGCAGCGCTCGCTCTCGACCGCGACGCTGACGCCGCAGTCCTTGCGGGCGAGCTGACTCGTCTCCGCGACGAGGAGTTCCCGCAAGACGTCGCGCTCGCACTCGACGGTCTCGCCCGCTCCGACCAACGTCGCTACGAGGATGGGCTGCAGCGAACCCTGCAGTCCTTCGAGGGGAGAGACGCGTATCTCGAGGACGTCCCGGTCGCGGACACCGTCCTCGTCCTCGAGGCACTCGCGGCATCCCGAGGCATCGCGGTCCTCCCCGAGTCTCCGCTCCTACCGTAACGCAGCCGGCGCCGACCACTATTCTCACACCTAGTGGCACCGGTGGACTACTACGACCTCGGAACCCATGGCCGCGTGGTGTCGACGACGTCCACCGAGACGCAGCTCTGGTTCGATCGCGGGCTCGTCTGGTGCTACGGATTCAACCACGGGGAGTCGGTCCGCTGCTTCCGCGAGGCCGCCGGGCACGACCCCGAGTGCGCGATGGCGTATTGGGGAATCGCCTATGCCGCCGGCCCGAACTACAACAAGGCGTGGGATGCGTTCGACGACGTCGACAGGGCAACTGCGACGCATGAGGCGCATCAGGCCGCAAGAACGGCGTTCGACCTCGCCGACGGGGCGTCGCCGGTCGAGCGGGCGCTGATCGAGGCCGTCCAGCATCGCTATCCCTCGGACGTCCCGATCGAGGACTGCTCGATCTGGAACGACAACTACGCGAACGCCATGCGGCAGGTCTACACGTCATTCCCCGATGACCACGATGTCGCGACGCTCTTCGCGGAAGCGCTGATGAACCGCACGCCGTGGCAGCTGTGGGACCTCGAAACGGGGGAGCCTGCCGACGGCGCCGACACGCTAGAGGCAATCGAGGTGCTCGAGCGCGCCCTGCAAAGCGTCGAGGCCTCCGGTGCGGATCCCCACCCGGGTCTTCTACACATGTACGTGCATCTCATGGAGATGTCCCCTCATCCGGAGCGCGCCCTCCGGGCGAGCGACCAGCTACGGGATCTCGTGCCGGACGCTGGACACCTGAGGCACATGCCGACCCACATCGACGTCCTCTGCGGCTACTACCACGACGTCGTCGTCGGGAACGAGAAGGCGATCGTCGCCGACCGGAAGTTCCTCGAGCGCGAGGGGGCGGTGAACTTCTACTCCGCCTACCGCTGTCACGACTACCACTTCAAGCTCTACGGGGCGATGTTCCTCGGCCAGCTCGCGCCGGCGCTCGAGGCCGCAGACGAGATGGTCTCGACGCTTCCCGAGGAGCTGCTGAGGGTCGAAGTACCGCCGATGGCCGACTGGCTCGAGGCGTTCGTGCCGACGAAGATGCACGTTCTGATCAGGTTCGGCCGCTGGCAGGACATCATCGACGAGCACCTACCGGACGACGCGGAGCTCTATTGCTTCACGACGGCCCTTAAGCACTACGCCAAAGCCGTCGCGTACGCCGCGACGGGTGACGTCTCGGCTGCCGAGGGGCAGCGCGGACTCTTCTCCGAGGCCATCACACGGGTTCCGTCAACTCGGTACCTGTTCAACAACACGTGCCTCGACATCATCGCGATCGCAGCGGAGATGCTGAACGGCGAGCTCGAGTACCGCAGGGGAAACGTCGACCTCGCGTTCTCGCACCTGCGACGATCGGTCGAGCTCGACGACAACCTGCCCTACGATGAGCCCTGGGGCTGGATGCAGCCGGCGCGCCACGCGCTCGGAGCGCTCCTGCTCGAGCAGGGTCGCGTCGAGGAGGCCGAAGCCGTGTATCGCGCAGACCTCGGGCTGGACGGGACGCTCTCACGGGCGTGTCAGCATCCCGAGAACGTCTGGAGCCTGCACGGGCTCCACGAATGCCTGACGAGACTCGGCAAGGAGACCGAGGCGGGAATGCTGAAGCCGCGGCTCGACCTGGCCGTCGCCCGGGCCGACGTCCCGATCCGTTCCTCCTGCTACTGCCGTCTCGACGCGGCATAGCGTCCGCGTCCTGGCGAGCTACAGCGGGAGCCCGCGCATGTGCCGAAACCCTCCGGCTTTCGGCGATCCTTCGCAGCCGGCCTTGCCGTCTGCTGCGCGGCCCGCTTGCGCGTGCCTTACGGCGCGGCCCGCTCTCGCGGGCCTTGCCTTGCCACCCAGGCGATCGTCCGGTCGGCTAGGCGATCGAGTGCCTTCACACAGAGCTCGAGGTGCTCCGGCTTCGTGTCCTCGAGCTTCGTGTGCGAGAGCCCCCGCAGGCTCTGCACGAACAGCATCACCGTCGGTATCCCGGCCCGCGAGACCTCGGCGGCGTCGTGGAGTGGGCCGCTCGGAAGCCGATGGGAGGTGCCGGCGACCTCGACGATCGCCTCCTCGCAAAATCCGATCAGCGTCTCGTCGAAGAGGATCGGCTCGATCCCCCAGATCCGTTCCCACTCGACATCGAGTCGCTCCTGCGCGGCGAACCGCTCGCTCGCCTCCTTCGCCTGCGTGAGCATCGCCGCTAGCGTCCCCGCCTCGAGGTGACGCTGGTCGAGCAGGCACGCAGCCTCCTCGACGACCGACGTGACGATGCCGGGCTTCGTCACGACCGAGCCCATCGTGCAGACCGCCCCGCCGCCTGTCCGGCCCGCGATCTCCCGGATCTCGAGCTCGAGCCTCGAAGCGCCGGCGAGCGCATCGCGCCGCTCAGCCATCGGCGTCGATCCCGCATGAGCTGCCTGGCCGCGGAACGTGACCCGATGCCGCTCGACGCCGAACGTGCCGAGGACCGCACCGAGCGGAAGGCCCATCGATTCGAGCACCGGTCCCTGCTCGATGTGCAGCTCGAGGTAGGCGGCGGCGCTCTCTAGATGACGGCCGGCCTTCACCATCTCGTCGAGGTTGACGCCGTGCTCGCCGAGAGCATCCGGAAGCTCGACGCCGTCGCGGTCTCGGAGCGCTCGAAGCTCGTCCTGATCGCGCATCGAGCCGGCAGCCGCGCTCGAGCCGAGGAGGCTTCGGCCGAATCGCGCGCCTTCCTCGTCGGCCCAATCGACCAGCCGGACCGTGACCGGCGGGGTGCCCTCGCCGGCAATCCGCCGGAGCACCTCGAGCCCGCCGACGACGTTGAGACAGCCGTCCAGCCAGCCGCCATTCGGAACGGAGTCGATGTGGCCGCCGATCAGCACTGCCCGCTCCGTCTCGCCGCGCAAGGTCGCCCACTGGTTGCCAGCCTCGTCGATCTCGACCTCGACCGGGAGCTGCGCCAGCTTCTCGCGCATCCAGGCGCGTGCCGCGGCCCACGTATCGGTCCAGCAGACCCGCTGAGCCCCGTTCTCGTCCCCCGTCAGCTCCTGGAGCTCGCGAAGCTCGACAACGGTACGAGACGGATCCAGAGGCACGGCCGAAATCTATAAGACGACCGCTATCCGCTAGAGTCCCGCCTCATGGGACGCGGCTCCAGACCGATCAAGCGCTGGAAGAACGATCGTCAGCGCAAGAAGAAGGCGCGCGAGAAGAAGAAGGCCGCGGCGCCCTCTCGCCGCACCTAGTACTCCACCTCTCGGAGGCCTGTGGGCTACGTCACCGCCATCCATCTGTACGTCACCGACCTCGATTACGCGATCGACTTCTACACACGCCTGCTCGGATACGGGCCGCAGGCGGCCTACGACGAGGGCGCCAACGCCCACAGCGCGTTCTTCGAGCTCGAGAGCCGCGCCTATCTCGTGCTGACGTGGGATACCGACCGCGGCAAGGAGGTCGGCGGGAGCGTCAGGCTCGAGCTGGCGGCGGAGGATCTCGAGCACGAGGTTGAGGAGCTCCGGCAACGTGGGATCTCGGGCGGCCGCATCACCCGAACCCGCTTCGGCACGAACGTGTACGACCTGACGGATCCCGACGGGCACCTCATCCGCCTCGGCCCCGCGTGGGAACTCCACGCGATCGACGGCGCTGTCTGACGGGCCTAGGACGCGGGTCGCGCCCGCTTTCCGAAGGGGAACCGCTTCCCGAAGTCGTTCGCGATCCGGTCGAACGTCGCCCAGCGCACGCCCGCGTGGCGGCTCACGTGCTCGATGATCCGCTCGTGCATCAGGAGCACCTGCGGGCGGCCGCTCACGTCGGGATGGATGGTGAACGTCACGACGGCGTAGTCGTACTCGCGGTAGACCCAGTCGAACTGGTCGATCCAGATCTGCTCGAGCTGGCGCGGGTTTACGAAGCCGTGGCTGTTCGGTGACCCCTTGATGAACATCATCGGCGGCAAGTCATCGAGGTACCAGCTCGCCGGAATCTCGATCAGCTTCGTCTCCTTGCCGCGCCGCAGAGGCTTCATCCAGGCGTCGGCCGACTTCGAGTAGTCGATTTTCGTCCAGCTGTCCCCCACCCTGACGTAGTACGGGTGGAAGTCGTTGTGCATGAGCGAGTGGTCGTACTTGATACCGCGCTGGAGGAGGAGCTCGTTCGTCACCTGGGAGAACTCCCACCAGGGCGCCACGTAGCCGCTGGGCCGGCGGCCGGACACCTTGGTGATCAGGCCGATGCACTTGTCGAGAACGGCGGCCTCTTGCTCGCGCGTCATCGCAATCGGGTTCTCGTGGGTGTACCCGTGAATCCCGATCTCATGGCCCGCGTCGACGACCATCTTCGTTTGCTTCGGGAACGTCTCGATCGAGTGCCCCGGGATGAACCACGTCGTCTTCAGGCCGTGCTTCTCGAAGAGCCGCAGCAGCCGCGGCGTTCCGACCTCGCCCGCGAACAGTCCGCGGGAGATGTCGTCAGGCGAGTTCTCGCCGCCATATGAGCCGAGCCAGCCTGCAACCGCGTCGACATCGACGCCGTACGCGCAGAAGATCTCCTTCGCCATCCTCATCAGCCTCCTTTGTTCGCGTCCGACCGACCGTAGACCGCGGGCGTGCTAGAACGCAACCATGTGCGCGCTCTGCGGCGTCCTCCAGAAGAGCCACTGGGCCGAGAGCGGCGGCTCCCGCCGCGAGCGTGTGTTCAGGGTTGAGCTCCTCAACCGCGTGCTCGAGCACTTCGGCCTTCGCCTCGACGACTGGAGCGGCAGCGTCTACGTCCTTCGGGATCGCAAGGGCGGTACCCGCGTGGTGACAGACATCGGCTCGCTCTGGACGGCGGCCGAGGAGCTTACCGGGCGACCGCTCGACCCGCTCGACCCTGCGCTGGTCGCCACGCTCGCGAACGCTCGTGGCTGAGCGGTTGCCGGTCTCGATCCTCACGGGCTTCCTCGGGAGCGGGAAGACGACACTGCTCTCGCGGATGCTCGCAAGTCCCCGGCTCGGCGAGACCGCGGTGATCGTGAACGAGATCGGAGAGGTCGGAATCGATCACCACCTCCTGAGGCGGGTCGACGAGCGGACGGTGCTGCTCGCGAGCGGCTGTGTCTGCTGCACGCTGCGCGGCGACCTCTCGGAGGAGCTTCTCGACTTGCTCAGTCGCCGGACCCGCGGCGAGATCCCGCGATTTCGGCGGGTGATGGTCGAGACGACCGGCCTCGCCGATCCAGCTCCGATCCTCTCGACCCTCGTCTCTGAGCCGGTTGTACAGCATCACTTCGAGCGCGGGCCTGTGATCACGACGGTCGACGCTCTGAACGGCACACGCCAACTCGACCGCCAGCCCGAGTCGCTGAAGCAGGCGGCTGCCGCCGACCGGCTCGTCATCACGAAAGGCGACCTTGCAGATCGCGAGGTGGTGCGGGCGCTCAAAGAGCGGCTGGGCACGCTCAACCCGGCGGCCAGCGTGATGGAGGCGTCCTTCGGTGACGTCGACCCTTTTCAGCTGATCCGGCGGGCCGAGCATGTTCGCCCCGTCCAGTCGGCCGGCTCGCTTGTGATCTCAGCGCACGACGTCCACGCGTTAACGCTCACCTTCGACGAGGAGCTCGACTGGACAGCGTTCGGGATCTGGCTGACGATGTTGCTCCAGGCTCGCGGCGAAGATCTGCTGCGGGTAAAGGGGCTCCTGAACGTCGGCGGCCCCGGCCCGCTCGTCCTCGACGGCGTCCAGCACGTCGTCCATCCGCCAACTCACCTCGACGAGTGGCCGGACGGCGACCGCCGCTCCCGGATCGTCTTTATCGGTCGCGGAATCGAGCGCGATGCAGTCGAGGCTTCGCTCCTCGCGTTCAACCACGTTGCCGGCTAGCTTCGGGGATCGTCTGGCTTCTGGATCTCGTCCTCGAGCTCTCTCGCAGCGCGCTTCGCACCGCGCCCAAGGCCACGCCAGCGCTTCGTATTGGTCAGCAGAATCCCGAGGACGATGACGACGACGAGAATGACGAGGATGGTCATGCTCTACCCAGCAGTGTAGCCTCCGTCGACCGAGATCGTTGCGCCCGTGACCGACGCGGCCTCGTCGGATACGAGGTACAGAATCGCTGACGCCACCTCGGCTGGATCGGCGAACCGCCCTTGTGGGATCGTGTCCGTGACCCCCCGGCGAAAGGCTGCCGGATCGTCCTGCTCCGTGATCCAGCGCCGGATCAGCGGCGTCTCGGTCAAGCCCGGAGCGACGCTGTTGACGCGGATTCCGAGCGGCGCGAGCTCGACCGCGGCTCCGCGGGTGAGGCTCTGAAGGGCTCCCTTCGACGCTCCGTAGACGACCGACCCCGGCAGCCCGATGATTCCCGCGCGCGACGTCACGTTCACGATCGATCCGCCGCCGCGTCGCTGCATCGATCGAGCCGCCTCCTGGAGCATCAGGAGCGTACCGATGACGTTGACGTCGAGAACCCGACGAGCATCGTCGAGCCCGGTGGCCAGAAGCTCGACGCCGGAGAGGTCGATGCCGGCGTTATTGACGAGCACATCCGGGCCGCCGAGCGTCTCGGCCGCCGCGACGACGGCCGGCGCGGTCGCGGGATCGGCGACATCGCCCGCGACGAAGGTCGCGCGATCGGAGCCAAGCTCCTCGACCAGACGGGCACCGGGCGCAAGCCGCCGGGCAACGAGGACGAGCGAGGCTCCTTCCGCGCAGAACAACCGCGCGACCTCGAGGCCGATTCCCTCCGTCGCCCCGGTCACGATCGCGACCTTGCCGGCGAGGCGGCCAGTCGTCACGAACCTCGAAGCCCGTCGGCTGCGAGCTGCGCCGAGTACCGCAGATGCTCGCGGAGCAGAGCTCCCGCATCCGGGGATCGGGCGATCAGCGCGGCGAGGATCTCCCGATGATCGGCGACGTTCGCGCGTGGTGAATACGGCGGGTATCCGTAGAGGATCATCCGGGTCTCGGCGGCGAGGGTGGAGTACATGCGAACCAGCCTGTCGCTGCCGCTCAGCCGAACGAGGGCTTCGTGGAAGGAGACGTCCGGCTCGACCACTTCCCTGAACGATCCTCCGTCGCGCGCCGCGGCGTCGTTCATCTCGGCCATGCACTCCTCGAGTGGTGCCAGGTCGGGCTCATCCTCCCGGGCGAGCAGCAACCCGAGTGCGCACAGCTCGACCGCCTCGCGGGCGCGGTAGACGTCGAGGGCGTCGTCTGGAGCAATCCTCCGGACGAAGATGCCCCGATGCACCTGATGCTCGACGAGGCCTTCTTGCACGAGTTGTCTGAGCGCCTCGCGGAGCGAGCTGCGACTGACGTGGAACTCCTCAGCGAGCCAGGCTTCGCGAAGCTGCTCGCCCTGCGGGATCGTTCCTCTGACGATCGCGTCACGGAGCAGCGAGACGATCTGGTCAGGTGTCGAGAGGCGTTCGACCGTTCCGAGCCGGGACGGAGCCGGCGCTGCGGTCACGCGATCTCCGGGATCCCGGCCAGCGCCGCGTCGCCGTACTTCGGCTGTTTGTAGGTATCGAAGATCCGGACGCACTGGTCGGAGCAGAACTGCACGGGCCGGCCGAGTCGTTCCGCGCGAATCCCGTCCACCGGGAGCAGCTTCCCGCACGATGCGCACTTGGGCATCTCGTTGACCTCGCGATAGACGGTCATCGCTGACCCTGCCGCTTCTCGGCTCGAAGCTCGTCCGTCGCGGCACGATCGAGGGCGCCATTCTCTGGATCCACGACGACTCCGTAGACGTCCTGTGCGACCGCGGTTGTGATCAGCTCGAGCCCGCAGTCCTCCAGAACGAGCTCGGGATCGCGCTCGAGCGGGTCGCCATAGCCACCGCCGGAAGGCGTTACGAACAGCATCTCGTCGCCGGTGTTCATCGTGATTCCCGAGAACTTGCCGTAGGACTGAACGCCGAACGCCTCACGGGCCCGGACCCAGTCTGTTTCGCCCTTTCGCCGGAACGCGATCACCGTATTCGTTCCGTCCTGGCCGCCCTCGAGTCCCCACGCTCGCGCACGATGGCGGTTCGTGTGGGAGGCGATGTTCACGCCGTCGGTCAGGAAACGGAAGACTCGGCGACTCCCGAACCCTCCCCGATGCCGTCCGTGTCCGACCGCGTACGGCTCGAGCTGGTACTCCATGTTCAGCCACGGGTACCTCGTCTCGGCGACTTCGACCGGCGTGTTCGGGCAGTTGCCGTTCTTCACGAACTGGACGTCGTTGCCGTCGTGCTTGTCACGTCCGCCCCACCCGACGCCCTCGAGGTGGAGGTGCGCGTAGGCCTCGCTCGTCCGCGGATCCTCACCGCCAAAGCCGATACATCCGCACGTTCCGCCGTCGGCTGCGCTCGACTCCTCCGAGAACTGCGAGAACGCGCGAAGGATGATGTCCACGGTCGTCGGATGGGTGTCGGAGTTGCCCCCGACGGTCGACCCCGGGTAGTTCGCGTTGACGAACGTCCCCGGCTCGGTGACGATCGCGATCGGTCGGTAGCAGCCGTGGTTGTACGGAATCTCGCTCCGGCACATGTGGAGAGCGCCGTTGTACGCGGCCGACGCGGTCGTTCCGAATGTCTGGTTGGCCGCGCCCATGCACTGGGGGTCAGACCCCGTGAAGTCGACGATCAGCTCGTCGCCACGGATCACCACGGTCACCTTGATCTTCCACGGCCTGTCGGGCACGACACCGTCGTCCTCGATCAGCCCCTCGGCTTCGTACTCACCGTCCGGCCACGATGCGATCTCTGCGCGCATCAGGCGCTCTGAGACCAGCTTGATGTCTTCACAGGCCTGCGTGAACGTGGCCGCTCCGTACCGCTGGACGAGTTCGTCGACACGCCGCTCGGCGAGATAGAGCGATCCGATCATCGCCTTCATGTCCCCGTACGAGTGCTTCGGGGTCCTGACGTTCGAGATCAGGATACGGAAGATCTCCTCGACCTCCTCGTCCTCGCGGTAAATCTTGAGCGGAGGGAAGCGGATGCCCTCCTGCCACGTGTTCCGTGTGTCACCGAAGGCCGCGGGAACCATCCCTCCGACATCTGTCATGTGGGCGATGTTGACGGAGTACGCCAGAATCTCGCCCTCGTGGAAATACGGCTTGATGACGCAGAACTCGGGCAGGTGGGCGTCGCCCCGGTAGGGGTCGTTCGTGAAGACGACGTCACCGGGATTCAGGTTCTCGGGGCCGATCTCGCCGATCGTGCTCGGAATGAGGTGGACGGTCGAGCCGATCTGAGCCGGGCAGTAGGGCGCCTGCGCGGCCATCTCGCCCTTGCCGTCGAAGACGAGACACGTGAAGTCGAGCGCCTCGTTGAACATCGGCGAGTAGCTCGTTCGCATCATCGCGATCCCCATCTCGCGACAGGTGGTGATCAGGTGGTTACGGATGATCTCGAGCAGGAACGGATCGGTCGCGATCTCCTGGTCGCCCGAGCGGGTCGTGGGTTCGGCGAGAGACATCGACGCTCCTTAGATGGTGACGTGGAGGTTGCCGTAGTCGTCGACACGGGAGCGGCTTCCGGGTGGAAGCAGCGTCGTGGCATCGACCTGCCCGATGAGCGCGGGCCCTTCGATCAGCGCATCCGCCGGAAGTTCCTCACGGCGATACAGAGGTGTGTCGATCGACTCGTCATCCCCGCTGAAGACAACCGGACGCCGAGCGATCGGGTCAGGCATCGACCCGGAAGCCACCCTGGGAAGCTCGAGCTCGTGGCGTGTTCCGAGCGCCGCGAGCTTGAACGTCAGGATCTCGAGCTCCTCGCCCGGTAGGTGGTAGCCGTAGAAGCGCTCGTGCTCGGCCGCGAAGCGCTCCTCGACGTCAGCGAAGTCGTCGCGCGTCACCGAGCCCGAGGGCAGCTCGATCGAGAGCTCCCAGTTCTGCCCCACGTATCGGAGGTCGACGGCTCGCCGAACGAGCGGCGCCTCCGCGAACCCCTCAGCCAGGAACTCGTCCGCGGCTTGGCGCTCGAGCGCCGCGAAGAGCTCGTTCGCCCGATCGACGTCGAGGTACCGCATCCTCATCCAGTAGGTCGTCGCGTAGTCGAAGCGCGCGTCGGCGAGGAGCGCTCCGAGCGCCGAGAACGCACCCGGATAACGGGGCACCAGCACGGAGGTCATCTGGAGGGCGCGGGCCAGCTCGCAGGCGTGGAGGGGACCCGCGCCACCGTAGGCGACGAAAGTCGCACCGCGCGGGTCGTAGCCCCGATCCGTCGACACGAGGCGAAGCGCCTGCGCCATGTTGTTGTTCGCGACGTCGACGATGCCCTGGGCGACGCGCACGCGGTCGAGTCCAAGCGAGCTTGCGAGCGTGTCGACCGCGGTCGCCGCCGCGCCGAAATCAAGCTCGAAATCGCCGGCGAGTCGGAACTCCGGCGCGAGCCGGCCGAGGACGGCGTTCGCGTCGGTCACGGTCGGCTGCGTGCCTCCGCGCTTGTAGCAGGCGGGTCCCGGATCGGCCCGCGCGCTGTCTGGACCCACCCGCAGGATCCCGGCCGCGTCTACGCGAGCGATACTGCCGCCTCCCGCGCCGATCGATCGTGCGTCGACCATGGTGAGCGCGATCGGGATCCCCCACTCGAGCTCCTCCCGGTTCGTGAACGTTGGCTCGCCGCCCGGGAGAAGGCATGCTTCGAAGCTCGTGCCGCCCATGTCCGCGGCGATCAGGTCGCCGATCCCGAGCAGCTTTCCGAGTTGCTGGCAGGCCATGATCCCGCCCGATGGGCCGGAGCGCACGAGCGAGACCGGCTGCTCGCTCGCTCGCTCGGAGGTCATGACGCCGCCATTAGAGCGCAGAACGAGCACCTGCCGGATCCCTCCGGCTTGGCAGTCGCGCTCGAGGTTGCGCATGTAGTCGCGCATGAACGGCTTCAGGTACGCGTCGATCACCGTCGTCGACGTACGCTCGTACTCTCGCCAGCGGGGCAGGACATCGGAGGAGAGCGAGATGCGGGCGTCGGGCCAGACCTCTTGCACGATCTCGGCCGTTCGACGTTCGTGCTCCGGGTTCATGAAGGAGAAGAGGTACGAGACCGCGATCGCTCCGACCTCTCCCGCGTCCCGAAGCGCGGCGACGCTCTCCCGCACGCGATCCTCGTCGAGCGGAATCAGGACCGTGCCATCCTTGAGCATCCGCTCCGGGATTCCAACGCAGCGTGACCGCGGGACGAGAGGCTTCGGCTTCACCCAGTGAAGATCGAAGTGATCCGGCCGCACCGTCCGCTGCATGTGCAGGACGTCGCGGAACCCCTCGGTGATGAGGAGCGCCACCGGCGCACCGCGGCGTTCGATCAGCGCGTTTGTCGCAACCGTCGTGCCGTGGACGAAGTAGTCGATCTGTGAGGTCTCGAGCCCCGCCCGGCTGAACGAGTCGAAAACGGCGCGCGACGGATCGTGCGCGGTGGACAGCGCTTTCGCCATCCGGAGCTCGCCCGTCTCCTCGTCGTACGCGACCAGATCGGTGAACGTCCCTCCGGTGTCGACACCTGCGCGAACCGCCATCCGCCCCTCCCCGGTTTGCCTGATCGTCGGACGATCATGGCGCGCCGACGGAACGACGTCAAGCGGCCTTGCGCGGAGGCTGTCAACATGCCGCGATGACGATCGAGGAGCCGCTGTCGAGCAGCTTGAACGCCGCTCGCGGTGTCGTGCGTGTCGGTGACACCGTTCGTTCGCCGGCGGGCGAATCATCCTCCGCGATCCGGGCGTTGCTGGACCATCTCGAGGCCGTAGGGTTCGCCGGCGCACCTCGCCACCTCGGCCATGACGAGCAGGGCCGGGATGTTCTGACCTTCATCGACGGCAGCGTGCCGCTGCCTCCGTATCCCGCGTGGTCGATGACGGACAGCGCGCTCATCGAGCTCGCCCACCTGCTGCGGCAATTCCACGCCGCCACGGCGACGTTCGACCTCGAAGCGGTCTCCGGCTGGTCGACCGAGTGGGCCGATCCGCTCGGCGGCCCAGTGATCTGCCACAACGATCTGTTTCCGGAGAACGTCGTGTTCCGTGACGGTCGGGTCGCCGCCCTGATCGACTTCGACGAGGTCGCGCCGGGACGTCCGTTCTGGGACGTGGCGATCGCAGCCCACGAATGGGCACCCCTGAAGGCCCCGGCGCCCGGACGGGACTATCGGCCGGAGCTCGATGGTGTCGTCCGGCTTGGCCTCTTCTCCCGCGCCTACGGCGTGAGGCCGGATCAGGCCGAGGAGCTCTTGAGCATCATCTTCGCCGAGCGGGAGCAGTCGACGGCTCGCATCCGCAGCGAGATCGCGGCCGGCGACCCTGTCTGGGCAGACCACTGGTGCGAATCGGGAGGCGACGAGCAGGCGGCTGCCGACGACGCCTGGCTCCAGGCGAACCGGGACGCGCTCGTGGCCGCAGTCGCCGGGCGTCGACTCGACTGCTATTGATTGATTACTCCGGTTTGATCGACCCGGAGATCGCAGCCGTGCTCAGGGGCCATCTCGCGTTTCTCTACCGCTACGTCGCCGGCCTCCTCGAGCTGGACGGCACGAGCGACCCCAGGACAAGGCGGTCGGCTTTCCTCGCTCGGGCCTCATCAACGCCGCGATGGCGATCGGGCAAGAGAGCGAGCTCTCGGCCGAGGAATGGGCCGGAATCTGCGGGCGTACCGACGTGGCGCGAATCGAAGATCGGCTCGAGCAGCTGGCGTCCTGAGGATTCCCCCTTTTCCAACCTAACGGAGTAATCGATCACAACGGAAGTGTCATGGGGACGAGATCGACCACAGCCAGCCGTTCCGTTCGCTTCCCGTGGGCGAATATCGCGCTTCTCGTCTTCCTCGTGCTGCAGCTCGTCACGGGCCTGGTGGGCCTACTCGGCAGCTCCGACCCGTACCGCATCGTCTTCTGGCTCCACGCGATCGGGGCCTATGGGATCGTCACGCTTCTCTTCGCCAAGTCGATGCTCGTCCTCAATGCCCTGCGACGGCGTCCCGGCGTGACTCGGGCGCGGATCACGCTCTCACTGATGGCCGTGCTTCTGCTGACCATCCTCGTCACGGGCCTGATCTGGATCTCCGCCGGCGACACCATCTACGTCTTCAAGTCGAGTCTCTACTGGAGCTTGATCAACGTCCACGCCTACCTCGCGCTCATCTTCTTCGCCTTTCTCGTCTGGCACGTCGTCGACCGGCGTTGGATCGTCCGAGTCCCGGCTGCGCGTGACCGCGCGGCCTTCCTTCGACTCGCAGCCGTCGCCGCCACTGGCGTCGTGCTCTGGCAGCTCGAACGCACTGTGCAGAACCTGCTCGACACGGGAGGCAGCCAGAGACGGTTCACCGGCTCGTACGAGCGAGGGACGAGCTTCACAGACGTCTTCCCGGACGTGAGCTGGATCAACGACGACCCCGATCCGATCGACGCGGTCTCGTGGCGCCTCGTCGTCGACGGCGAAGTCGCCCGGCCGCTGGAGCTCACCCACGGCGACGTGACCGGCCTCTCCGCGGGGCCTCTCGTCGCGGTGCTCGACTGCACGGGCGGTTGGTACACGGAACAGGAGTGGCGTGGGCCGTCGCTCGGCGCCGTGCTCGAGCTCGCCGGCCCAACGGACAAGGCAGAGAGCGTCCTCGTCGAGTCCGTGACAGGCTATGCGCGCCGGTTCTCGCTCGACACGGCAAAGGGACTGACGCGCGCGACGCACGTCGCGGACGCCCCACTCTCGCACGGGCACGGGTTCCCCGCCCGACTGATCGTTCCGGGCGAACGTGGCTTCGAGTGGGTGAAGTGGGTCACCCGGGTGAGCGTCCTCAACTCGAACGACCTGCTGCAGCTGCCGCTGCCCTTGTCTTAGCGCTGAAGAGCCAGTGTGTCGACCCGAGCCGAATGCGTCTGCTCGTACTCCGCGATCTCGGGGTCGTGAAGCAGCGCGCGGCCGATGTCGTCGAGGCCATTCAGCAGGCAGCGTCGCTGGAACGGGTCGAACGGGAACGCGAGCATCTCCCCGCCGGGTGCCGTGATCGTCAGCTGCTCGAGGTCGACCGTCATCTCCGAGCCGTTCTCGCGGTCGACGAGATCCATGAGCATCTTCACCTGCTCCGGAGGGAGGACGATCGGCACGAGGCCGACCTTCACGCAGTTCGAGACGAAGATGTCCGCGAACGACGGGGCGATCACGACCTCGAACCCGTAGTCCTGGAGCGACCAGGGGGCGTGCTCGCGCGAGGAGCCGCAGCCGAAGTTCCGGCCGGCGAGAAGGATCTTCGCGCCCGCGAAGGCCGGGTTGTTCAGCTCGAACTCCGGACGCGGGTTGCCGTCCTGGTCGAGACGCCAGTCGTAGAAGAGGTACTCGCCCCAGCCCGTCCGCTCGATGCGCTTGAGGAACTGCTTGGGGAGGATCTGGTCGGTGTCGACGTCGGCCCGTTCGAGCACCGCCGCGCGGCCCGTCGTGCGAACGAACGGGTTCATCTCGTCCCGACGAGGTCGAGCTCGCGAGCATCGACGAAGTGCCCGGCGATCGCAGCGGCCGCAGCCATCTCGGGACTGACGAGATGCGTCCGTCCACCGCGGCCCTGCCGCCCCTCGAAGTTGCGGTTCGACGTGGACGCACAGCGCTCACCCGGCGCCAGGACATCGGGATTCATCCCGAGGCACATCGAGCAGCCGGCCTCGCGCCATTCGAAACCCGCGTCCTTGAAGACCCGGTCGAGGCCCTCGGACTCGGCGGCGACCTTGACCTGCGCCGAGCCGGGCACGACGAGCGCCGTGACGCTGTCGGCAACGTGATGCCCGCGGGCGATCGAGGCGGCAGCGCGTAGATCCTCGATGCGGGAGTTCGTGCACGATCCGATGAAGACGCGATCGATTTGGATGTCGCGGATCGCCGTTCCGGGCTCGAGCGCCATGTACGCGAGCGCACGCTCGATCGCGTCCTGCTCGTCCGCATCGGCCGCGTCATGAGGATCGGGGACGACGCCGTTCACCGGAACGACCATGCCCGGGTTCGTCCCCCAGGTGACCTGCGGGACGAGCTGCTCGACGTCGACGACCACTTCGCTGTCGAAGACCGCGTCGTCGTCCGTGCGCAGAACGCGCCAGCGCTCGGCGGCTGCGTCCCACTCGGCGCCCTTCGGTGCCCCGGGGCGCCCTTCGAGATACGCGAAGGTCTTCTCGTCCGGGGCGATCATTCCGGCCCGCGCGCCGGCCTCGATCGACATGTTGCAGATCGTCATCCGGTTCTCCATCGAGAAGTCGCGAATGCACTCGCCCGCGTACTCGACGACGTAGCCCTGACCGCCGGCGACTCCGATCTGGCCAATGGCGGCGAGGATGCAGTCCTTGGCGGTCACGCCCGGCGGCAACGAGCCCTCGAAGGTGATGCGCATCGATTTCGGCTTGGGCTGCGGCAGGCACTGCGTCGCGAGGACGTGCTCCACCTCGGAGGTGCCGATGCCGAACGCGAGCGCCCCGAATGCGCCGTGAGTCGATGTGTGGCTGTCTCCGCAGACGATCGTCATGCCGGGCTGCGTGAGCCCGAGCTCGGGGCCGATCACGTGGACGATGCCTTCCCGACCGCTGCCGGTCGCGTAGAGCGGAACACCGAACTCGGCACAGTTCGCCGCGAGCGCGTCGAGCTGCGCCTTGGCGAGCGGATCGGTGACCGGCCCGCCGTCCGTCGGGACGTTGTGATCCATGGTCGCGATCGTGAGATCCGTCCGGCGTACAGGCCGTCCGGCCAGGCGCAGACCGTCGAACGCCTGCGGTGAGGTCACCTCATGGGTCAGGTGCAGATCGATGAAGAGCAGCGGTGGCTCACCCGCCTCTTCCCAGACGACGTGCGTCTCCCACACGCGATCGAACAGCGTTTTGGAACTCATTGCATGCAATCTACCAGCGACCTAGAGCGCTTCGGTGACCTGCTCGGCGGCCTGTCGCAACTCGTCGATCTCGCCCGCTGTCCAGTCCCTCGGCGTCGCCGCGTGGTGCACCGAGATGATCCCGGCGAGGCGCCCGTCTCGGAGGATCGGCGCGAGCATCTGCGCGCGGACACCGTAGAGGTCGATCAGCTCCTGCGGTGCGACGGGCTCGTCAACCAGGCAGTCGCGCTGGACGAGCAGCTCGTGCTCGCGGTCGAGGTACTGGAACGTCTTCGCAGCCCGGAGGTCGATCTCAGTCGCATCGCGGATCGAGCGAACACCGGGCGCACAGGCCTCGGCGACGACCGGGAAGACCTGCCCTGGCGTGTCGAGGCGGAGCGTCGTTCGACTGGCCTTCGTGGCCGCGAAGAGATCGGCCATGGCCACGTCGAAGGTCGACATGTCAGGAGCGGTACACCTCCACCTTTGTCCCGCTTTTCCCACGCTTGAAGTCGGGCTTCAGGATCAGGTCGATGAGCGCGTTGGCGATCCAGATGAAGACCGCGCCGCCGAGGGCCCACCAGTAGTTGTCGACGTGGAAGCCCGAGACGATCTGCGCGGTCAGCCAGAGCATGAACGCCTGGATGAACAGCAGAGCGATCCCGAGAGTGATGATCACCGCGGGGAGCGTCAGGAAGATGATCAGCGGGCGCAGGATCGCGTTGACGATGCTGTAGACGAGCGCAGCGAGGACGAGGTTGCCGAAGCTCCCGTACGAGATGCCGGAGAAGACGAGCGAGGCGAGCCAGATCGCGACGATATTCGAGAGGAAGCCCCAGACGAACCAGATCAGGATCTGGGCTCCGAGCGAGCGGCGCTCCGCAGGGGCGCGCGTTCCCTGTGGCGAGATCGTCACCAGGGAAGCTCCGCGACGGCCCTGACCGGTGAGCCTGTCCCGCCCTTCCAGAGGAGCGGATAGCCGGTGAACTGGAACTCGCCCTTGCCGACGAGCCGTTCGAGGTTCACGAGCCACTCGTAGTGGATGATGCTGCGGTCGCGGCAGGCTCGGTGGCTAGGGAAGCCCTTCGTCCCAGCCTTGTCTGTCGAGGGCCCCTCGACCCCGTGCGCCCGGGAGTTCCGGTCGGCGAGCCAGTGTGTCGCGGCTGCGGTCATCCCGGGGTTCATCGTAACGACTTCGCGGTTCGGCCAATGGCGCGCGTGGAAACCGGTGCAGAGGAGAACGATGTGACCCTGAATCCCGACTCCCGCCTCCTCCTCGGCCCGCGCCAGGTCGTCGACGTCGATGTCGCCGAGGTCGGGGATGTGACGGAGATCGAGGCAGACCGCCTTGCCGGTGAACCAGTCGATCGGCATCTCGTCGATCGAGGAGCGTCCGGCACCCATGTGGAGAGGTGCGTCGACGTGCGTCCCGACGTGCTCGAGCATCGAGATGTAGTTGACCGCGTAGGTGAACGGGTCGTCCGGATCGCCGAGACCCGCTGCCTTCGCCTGCTCGTGGTCGACGTACGGGAGGATGATCGGCGAGGGGAAGAGGGCGTGTGCCGGCATCCCGTTCGAGATCTCGAGCGAGAGATCGACGATCTCGGTGTTGCGGTCGGACTTGACGGGACCCGTCGACACGGCGCCTCCAGCGGATGTGACAG
>JBBQXH010000002.1:0-24146 GCA_038209835.1 Gaiellales bacterium
CACTCGATTGCGTTTCGTCCGCTCACGCATCGCGGAGACGACAGTGCCGTCCGCCACGCGCGACCAGGTCAACGTGCTGGACGAGTCGAACACCGGCGCAGCGGCGATCACGATGAGCTCGTACGACTCGAGGAGCCGCTCGGTGAGCGCCTCCACCTGCTTCAGATCGATTGAGTCGATCGCGCCGAGGGCGCCACGGGGGAGGAGCTCGAAGGTGGGGGTGAACGCGGATCGGTAACGCCCGGCGAGCGTGAGCCGCGGCCCCGGGGGCATGTCGGCCGGAACGTCCTTCAAGCCCGCGAGGCTCGTGACCTCGCCGGACGTGTCGTCGGCGTCGACCAGCAGGATCTTGCGTCCGCCCCGCGCGAAGGCTGCTGCCAGGTTGGCCGCGAGCTCACCCGCTCCCTCGTCCCGCTCGGTTCCGATGACGAGGAGGCTTCGAGGCCCGTCCTCGTCCTCGGCACGAGAGTACTCGATCTCCGCGGCGACCAGGCGGTAGGCCGAGGCGGCAGGCGAGCCGGGATTCGTCTCGACGATGAGCGCCTTCGCCGAGCCCGCAGGCCTGCGCGAGGTCGCGACGGTGCCGAGAATCGGAGCTCCGGAGAGCTCACCGAGCTCGTCTTCGCTGCGGACCGCGCCGCGCAGGTACTCGATGAGCAGGACGACGATCAGCATGCCGATGAAGCCGGCCAGCGCGGCAAGCGCGATCACGAAGCCGCTGCCCGCCGACACGCTCTCGCCCGGGGCGGCTTCTTCGGTGAAGGTGAGCTGCCCCTCGGGCCGCGCCGTCGCGCCCGACGAGGTGAGCTTGATCAGGTTGTCGGCGAGGCTGGCCGCGAGACGTTGCGAGACCGCGGGATCGTCGGTCCTGACCCTGATCGTCAGCACGCGGTTGTCCGGATCCGCGGTGACGGTGGTCTGCGCCTTCAGCTCGCTGGCGGTGAGCGTGCCCTGGAGCCCCGTCTGTGCAAGGGTCGCGTCGATCACCTGCTGGCTCGTCGTGAGCGATGCGTAGACGATGGAGTTCTGCGACGCAGCCCGGTAGGTGTCGAAATCCGTATTGATCGGCCCGACGAGAAGCTGCGTCTTCGACTCGTACGTCGGCGAGGCATTCCGCGTGATGAAGTAGGCGCAGAGCCCGGCGATCAGCGCCGAGATGAGGAGGAGCCACCACCAGCGCTTCAGGACCGGGACGAAGCCGATGGAGCCGAACCCGTCGCTCTGTCCTTGTGGCGTCATCGCTCGAGTCTGAGTCTAGCCGCGCTCATCAGGATGCCCTCCGCGCGCGATCGTCGTGGTGTCCTTCGGTCTGCGCGAGCACCGAGGCCAGATGCGCGGCGAGCCCGTCTGCAAGCGCCATCTTCGGCGCCCACCCGACGTCCTTCCTGATCCTCGTCGTGTCGGCTGCGGTGCGCCGAACGTCACCGGCGGCTTTCTCGTCGCGCTCGACGTCGAGCGTCAACCCGCTCAGGCCCTGGCAGATGTCGATGACGTCGAGCATCGTCGTCTCGGCTCCGCCGCCGACGTTGTAGACGGCTCCCCGCCCGCCGCGCGCCATCGCACCGACGGTGGCGGAGACAGCGTCCTCGACGTAGGTGAAGTCTCGCGATTGCCGACCGTTGCCGTTCAGCGTGAAACAGGTGCCGCTCGCGAGGGCGCTGAGGATGCGGCTGAAGGCCATGTCGGGGCGCTGGCGCGGCCCGTAGACCGTGAAGAACCGCATGCCGACCCAGTCGAGGCCGAAGTTCCGTTCGTAGGCGCTCGCCAGATGCTCGCACGAGAGCTTCGTCACGCCGTACGGGGAGACCGGGCGCGGCCTCGCGTCCTCGCTGGTGGGAAAGGCCTCCGCGTCGCCGTAGATCGAGGACGAGGACGCGAAGACGACCCTGACGCCCTGAGCGGCGGCGGCCTCGAAGAGGCGCTGCGACGCGACGACGTTGTCGTGCACATACACGGAGAACGTCTCGCCCCAGCTTCCCCGGACACCCGGCTGGGCGGCGAGGTGGTACACGCCCTGCGTGCCGGCGACCAGCGGCTCGAGCGCCATCTCCGCCAGATCGCCCTCGACGAGGGAGAAGCCAGGCCGGCTCTCGAGGCGCGCGAGGTTCTCTTCCTTCGCCGAGCGGGCGTAGTAGTCCGTGAAGGCATCGACGCCGACCACCTCGTGCCCGGCCGAGACCAGCGCCTCGGAGAGATGCGATCCGACGAACCCGGCGCATCCGGTCACGACATATCGGCTCAAGGTGAGTGTCAGCTCTCTCGTCAGAAGGGCAGATTTCCCCGGCGGGCGGCCGAGTCCTCGCACAGCGTAGATCGGCGGAGCCTAGCCTGGTCTTTAGAGCAGCCGAGAGCGGAGTACGATTCGACGGTGGGAATCGTGCTCCGAGTTGCCCTTGCAGGCTCCTCGAGCCGGGCTCGGTGGGCGACGACGCTCGCGCTGGCCGCCCTCGCGCTCCTCGCTCTCGCGTCGGCGGGACAGGCCGCGACACGCATCATCGCCGTCGGCGACGTGGGGCTGGGAGGGCCGTCACAGGCGCGCTTTGGCGCCGCGGTGCAGCGCTTCGAGTCGAAGAACCCCGCGGATGTTCTGGTCACGCTCGGGGACAATGACTACACCGGCGACCCCGAAGCGTTCCGGGCGAACTGGAAGGCCAGCTTCGGCTGGCTTGATCGGGCCGGGCTCGACGTCGCCGGAGCGCTTGGCGACCGCGACGCCGAGGGCGCAGCCGGGGGAGCCTTCGAGTACGAGATCCTCGGGATGCCCGGGCCGTACTACTCCCGCGTCCTGGGTGATGTCGAGCTCTTCGTCCTCGACGCCAGCTCGCCGAGTCGCGTCGAGGACGAGGAACAGCGCTCGTGGCTCGATCGCGCGCTCGCCGCGTCGACGGCGCGCTGGAAGATCGCCGTCGTCCACCGGCCGCCGTACACGTGCGGCCGCTACCGGGGCAGCGTCGAGGTGGAGACCGAGTACGTCCCTCTGTTCGAGCAGTACGACGTTCAGCTCGTCCTTTCCGGGGACGACCACAACTACCAGCGATTCGAGCCGTCGAACGGTGTCACGTACATCGTCGACGGCGTCGGCAACTCACGCCCCTACGCACTGGAAAGCTGCTCGCCGCTCTACCCGCGGCGCCTGGCCCAGAGCTCGGAGCCTGGTTTCCTGTACCTCGTCGCCGAGGAGAAGCAGCTCGACGGCTACCAGGTCGCTGAAACCGGCGAGCGGCTCGATCACTTCACTCTTCACGCCGCTCCGACCCAGGGGAGCAACGGCGACGCAGGCTACCGCGGCCCCTCGTTCGATGGCTCACGACGTTCGCCGAGCGGTTCGAAACCGGAGTCGAAGCTCTGGTGGAACGACGGATCGTGGTGGGGAAGCCTGTTCGACGTAGCCACCTCGGACTTCCACATCTTCCGGCTCGACGAGCGGTCGCAGCGGTGGATCGACACGGGGGTACCGCTCGACCGGCGCGTTGCGAGCCGGGCGGACACGCTCTGGGACGGAAACCATCTCTATGTTGCCTCCCACGTCACGTCCGAGCGGTCCGAGCAGGACGAGCCGAGCCTCTTCTACCGGTTCAGCTACAACGGCGACAGGCGGCGGTACGAGCTCGACGAGGGATATCCGACGCGAATCAACGGGATCTCGACCGGGACGCTCGTGATCGACAAGGACTCGACCGGCGTCTTCTGGGCGACCTGGGTGACGGGCGGCAGGGTGTACGTGAACCGGACCGTCGACTCCCGCGGAACCTGGGGCGAGCCGTTCGTGCTCCGGGTCGACGGTGTCGACGTCGGGCCGGACATCTCCTCGGTGATCGCATTCGGAGGGAAGCAGGTCGGCGTCTTCTGGGGAAACCACATCACCGGCGCGTTCTACTTCGCCGTTCACGACGACGGGCGCCCCGCCGGCGAGTGGCGGCCGAGCGAGGCGATCACGAGTCTCGGAAGCGCCGACGATCACGTGAACCTGAAGACCGACTCGAGCGGCCGGGTGTACGCCGTCGTCAAGACGAGCGCCGGCGCACCCTCGGACACGCTGATTGCGCTGTTGGTGCGCGATCCTCTGAATGGCACCTGGTCGGTGCACACGGTCGGGACGGTCTTCGACGGCTTCACACGCGCCATCTGCGTCGTCGACGAAGAGCAGGGGGTCGTGCTCGTCTACACGACCCAGCCGGTCGGGGATGCTCACGAAGGCGGGATCCAGGTCAAGGCCGCGCCGCTCGACTCGCTGGTCTTCGAGCCGGGCCAGGGGATCCCGGTGATCCGCGACGTGCGCGCACCGAACATGGGCGACGCGACGTCGACCAAGCAGCTCGTGAGCGTGCGCACCGGGGTCGTCGTTCTCGCCTCGAACAACCTCACGCGTCGGTACTGGCACGGGTTCACGTCGCTTGCGACGCCACCCCTCGTTCCTGACGCCGACGAGGCGCCCGCCGCGGCACCGGCGCTCGCGGACGCCGGAGGCGGTTCGTCCCTGAGCGCTCGCGAGATGCTGTCGACGGCCGCGCCCGCGCTCCTCATCGCCTTCGGGCTCCCGCTGTGGCTGTTCGCGTTTGCCTCGATTCGCTCGAGCCGGGGTGTCGCCCTCGTCGGCACGTATTCGCTCACGCTGATCGCCGTCGCGGCGGGTATCAGCCTCGCTGTCGCCTCGCTCGTCCTCTGAGGTTCGAGATCGGGACCGTGCCCTCTTGTTTTTTCGGCGGGGACGAGTCACTGTGAGAAGGCCCGTCACCCGCTCGAAGGAGGCCCGATGTCCCACTCGCCCGGCGAAGTCCCATGGTCTGGAATCGCACGTAGCTTTCGTGGATACGACACCGCCGCGGTCGACCGGCTGGTTCGCGACCTGACGACGCGCTCCGAGTCTGCGGAGCGGGAGCGGGACGAGCTCGAGACCAAGCTGAAAGAGGTCGAGGGTGACGCGGCCGAGTCGCGTGACCTCGAGCGGACGCTGCGCAACACGCTCGTCATCGCGCAGCGGTCAGCCGACGAGCTGAAGGAGCAGTCCCGCCTCGACGCCGAGGCGACGATCGAGGAGGCGCATGCCGAGGCGCGCGGGATCGTGGGCCAGGCCGAGACGACGCTCGGGGGAGCCCAGACGGAGGCCCGCGGGATCGTGTCCGAGGCCGAGAGGCGCGCCGACCTGCTGAGGGCCGAGATCAAGCTCTTGGAAGAGCGCGAGCGCGAGACCCGGAAGCGCTTCTCAGAGCTCCTGCGATCGACGCTCGCTCAGCTCGAGGGCACACCTGATCCCGTGTCGTCAGGAAGCAACCTCGTCGACGACCTGAGACCCTCGGCGGAACGCACGGAGGCGTCGTCGGAGGAGATCACCCGGATCTCCGGCTCGTAGAGCTGCCATTCGCCGGTATCGGCCGCGAGACCGAGGTTCGGAGTGAACCTGAACTCGGCCGGTGCGACCCCGCCCGGGAGCTTGAACGAGAGGTACCCCTCGCATCGCTCGCGCAGCCCGAGGCGGACTTCACGTAAAGCAGGCTGCTGTTTCTGGGCTGCCGTTCGATAGACCTGGCCATCGCTACCGACGAGGAGCGCGCCGCCCGTCGGCATGTCCTCGAACGGCTGGCTGCCCGGATTGCTGACCTCGAGCAGCACCGCAACGTACCGGTCGCCACCTTCCTGGGCCGGGGCCCGACCGGATCGATGAGCCCACGGAGGGTCACATCGATCGTGGCCCCGTCTGCGAGGGCTCGCAGGGCGATCGTGCGGTCGAGCTCGGGTACTCCGTACGGGGGTGCGTCCGGGAGTGCGATCGGCTCCTGTACGGGTTCGAGAACAGGGTCATCCTCAGGCTCGGATGAACGTGCGATGAGCGCTGGAAGCGGCGGGACGTCCCACGCGGTTGGCTCCGCCCAGGCGCTCTCGTCGGCCGGTGGCGCCTCGAGCTCGGCGATGTCATTCCCTGGCTGCGCGAGCTCGGTCTGGGCGGCGAGTGTCTCCGGCTCCAGAGGCAGGATCCGCTCCGGGCCTCGTACGATTCGCCGCCCGAGACCGACAGCTGCGCGGGTCGCGAGCGCGATGATCACGAGGGCGATCGGCTCGAGGATGAAGACTTTCAGAAGGCCGACCCGAGGCCGTCCCCAGCGGTCCGCGTACTCGCGGTTCCACGCGTCGAGGCGGGCGATACCGCTCGAGACCGTGCGGCCGTCCGCCAGGTCGAGAATCCCGCCGGCGAAGAGAAACCAGGTTGCCGCGAGGGCCGCCGCCACTCCCAGTGCGACGGCGACCGCCATGACGCCGTACCCGATGATCCTCATTGCCTCCGCCCTCGACGGGCGTACGGGAGGGTTCGTCGTCCCCGGGTCGATCTCCTGGCGAGGCGCTTACGTGGATCTGAAGGGCAAGCGCGCCAGGGCGCTGTCGCGCGTCGCCTTGACGACGCCTCTGCGCCGTGCGGCTCGAGCAGGCCCGTCGTCGTCGGCCCGAACCTCGACGAGCGTGACGCCGGGCAGCTCGAGCGCGGTGGCAAGCGCTTGGTCGACAGGGCCGTCGAGGCGGACATAGCCGACCTGGAAGGCGCTGGCGAGGTCGGGCAGGCTCGCGGGCGGCAGGTCAACGCCGAACGACGCGCCCACCCCGGCGAGCTGCTGGAGGCGGATCAGTCCGTACTGCCCGTCGGTCAGGACGATCACGGTCAGCCTGGCCACCTCGCGGGTAGCCGTCGCGAGGTCGGATGGCGAGACGGCCAGCCCGCCGTCGCCGATCAGGGCGACGACATGTCGTTCGGGGGCGGCGAGCGCTGCGCCCACCGCGGCCGGCAATCCGAAGCCCATTGCCTGGAAGTCGGTCGGAACGATGAGCCCCCGCGGGGTCAGAACGTCGAAATGACGCCTCACGAGATACTGGTGCAGCCCCGAGTCGGTGACGAGGCACGCGTCGCGGGGGAGGCAGGAACGAAGCGCCGTGAAGAAGCCCTCGAGGCTGTCCGGGATGAGGTCGGGGAGGGTGGGCTCGGGCCCGCTCCCCCGGCGGAGGCGATGGATCGCCTGCCGGGCGCGATCGATCTCCTCGGCCGTCCAGCCGGAGGACTGCTCCCGCAGATCGTCGGACACCAGGGCCGCGAGGAGCGCGGAAACGTCGCCGGCGGCGCTGAGTCTGGCCGGGTAGTTGCGGCCCGGGACCTCGGGTGAGGCGTCGACGTGGACGAGCTGCTCGGGCCCGAGGCGGAGCTTGAAGCCCGCAGCGCCGTTGTGCGTGAGCTTGCAGCCGAGCGCGAGGACGAGATCGCAGCGCTCGATGAGCGCGTTCAGCTCGTCGATCCCGTCGCCAACGGGATCGAAGGGGAGGGAGAGAGGGTGATCCTCGGGCAGGACTCCCCGCGCGGAGGTCGTCGTCACCACGGGCGCCGGTAGACGCTCGGCAAGCGCGCGCAGCGCGGCCGGATCGCCAAGTGTCCCCTGCCCCGCTAGCAGGAGCACGCGTTTGGCGCCCCCGAGCTCGGATGCGATACTGACGGCCAGCTCGGCATCGTTGCGCGGCGCAGGGAGTTGTGCTGCGGGAGGCGCCTCGGGTGCGACGCGCGAGATCGCCTCTGGCGCGAGCTCGACGAGCACCGGTCCCGGCTCACCGCCGAGTGCGACCGTGGCGGCATGGCGGATCGCTGACCGGATGTCCTCCACACTGTCGACCCGAAGCGTCTCCTTGACGACGGGAGCGGCCATGGCGGCCTGGTCGATCGCCTGCAGCTGGAACGCCGAACCGGGCCGTTCGGCGGAGGTACCCGTGAGGTGGACGAGAGGCGTCGAATCGAGACGCGCCTCGGCCAGGGCCGGGAGCGCGTACGCGAACCCCGGCCCGGGAATCGTCAGGAGAACGCCGAGCTCGCCTGTCGCTCGTGCGAAGCCGTTGGCCATGAACCCGCCGGCCAGCTCGCTTGCCGGCACGACGGTTCGCAGGCTCGACCGTCGAAGAGCGTCGAAGAGCGCCACGTTCTGCGTCCCCGGAAGCGCGAACACCGTGCGGATGCCGAGCGCCTCGAGCTCGGAGCACACGTGCGTGTTCCCGCGGACGCGTGAGGTCACGGCTGGCGCCGAGCGGCCCGCCGGAGGCGGCGACCCGAACGGACGAGCGCGGGCATCGGATCGTTCCATCGGAGGATCGCGGTGCGGGCTCCGGCGATCGATCGCATCCAGGAGGGAAACCCGAGGGCGTGATCGTGGCGGAGCGAGAGGTAGGCGCGGAGATCCTGGCCGAGGAAGACGAATCGCTCTCCGAGCCGGTACTCGGTTATCGGCTCGATCGGGAGGCCCAGTGCATCCCGATGGGCGAGCCGGCAGACGTCCACGCCACAGAGCGCCGCGAACTCGACGTACCACCACGCCCGCGTGTTGATCTCGATGATGCGCAGGACCCCATCTCGCTCGTCGAGCTTGAACTCGGCGCTGAAGATCCCGCGATAGCCGACGTCGGCCAGCAACCGCTCGAGATCGGTCACCGCCTGCGAGACCTCGGACAGCGGGACGCTCACCATGATGCTCGAGTTGCCGAAGTCAGTCGGATACATGCGGATGCGCCTGCGCGCGAATCGCGCGCAGACAACACCGTTCCTGTCGATGAAACCGTCGACGAAGTAGTGGGCCGACGCGGGGCCGGGAACGTACTCCTGGAGCACGGCCTCGAGTCCGGCCTCATCCATGTCGCGCAACCGCGCCCGCGCGTCGTCGCGTCCGCTCAGGGAGAACGCCTTGCAGCGGAATCGCTGGTTGAAGAGATGGGATGCGCGGGGCTTGAGGAAGAACCGCGGCAGGTCACTGTCCGAGACGGCGTCGAGGTCGTCGGCCGAGCGAACCAGGATCGTTCGCGGGTGCGGGACGCTCGACCGAACGAGCAACTCGGAGAACGTGCCCTTGTCGACGAAGGATTCGATGATCGACCGCGATGGCATGCTCGTCGGGAAGCGTCGCGCCGCCGAGGCGGGAAGTGCCGCCACCGCCTCGCACCAGGCATCGCTGCACGGGGTGAGAACGGCGCGCTCGAGGGGCAATCGCTCGAGGTAGCTCGCCAGCTCGTCGGGCTCCGCCATCGGCGGGACGTAGCCTGCAAGGGATTTCGCCCACCTCGAGCTGGCGGCGAAGTCACCCTCGCGCCCCAGGAGGTACGCCGTGATCCCGGCGCGGCCGAGGCACCGCACCGTCCCGAGCGCCGTGACGTCGGCACCGAGGACGAGTGCGGGAGTCGACGTCTCGAGGAGCAGCGCGCTGCGAGCCTGCTCCTCCCGGGTTTCGCGGGGTAGTGGCTCTGGCGACGCAAGGAGTCCGGGGCGGCGCATGTCGGAAGCCTTATCGGCACGAGGGGGCCGTGGGGTTAAGCCCGGGGTGCCGGGTGGTTCAGATCTGGAGAACGAGCCCATCGACTGCTCGCTCGGCACCCGCCGGCGTCCCGAGTTCGGCCGGACGGTGGGTCAGGACCGTCCTCGGGTTTCCGACCGTGAGTGCCTCGGCCGCCGAGAGGTGCCCGCGCAGCTCCGCGTCCTCGTCGGCGTCGGTCAGCGTCGCCTCGCAGAGGAAGAGATCCGCTCCCTCTGCGAGCTTGGGCAGGCTGTCGCAGGGTCCTGTGTCCCCCGAGTATGCGAGCACCTTCCCTCCCGGGCTCTCGATGCGAAAGCCGAACGCCTCGATGTCGTAATGGGCCATCGGGTACGCGACGAGGCGGAACCCGGCCGCCGTGAACGGAACGCCCGGCTCGTAGGCGGTCAGCTCGAAGGTCTCGTCGAACATCCCCGGATGCCCCCACCAGCCGGCGAACGTCTCCAGCTCTCGGCGTCCCGAAGGAGGAAGCCAGAGGACGGGCTTTCGAGCGAGCTCACCACCGTGCTTGGCGAACCAAACCCACGGGACGAGATCGCCCCAGTGGTCGAGGTGGAAGTGCGTGATTGCGATCGCGTCGACCGCGAGCAGCCCGTCCGTTCGCAGCCTCGAAAGGACGCCCGGTCCGCAGTCGAGCAGGAGCCGCTCGTCTCCATCGACGACGTAGCCCGCATGGGCGCTCCCCGGGTTCGGCCACGCGGGCGAGGAGCCGATGACGGTGAGCTGCACCCCCATATACTTGCGCACATGAGCCGGCCGATACGCGTCGTGGTCGCGAAGCCGGGTCTCGACGGGCACGATCGTGGGGCCAAAGTCATCGCCCGCGCGCTTCGAGATGCGGGATTCGAGGTCATCTACACGGGTCTCCACCAGACGCCCGAGCAGATCGTCGAGACCGCGATTCAGGAGGACGCCGACGTCGTCGGAATCTCGATTCTGTCGGGCGCCCACATGACGCTCGTGCCGCGGATCCTCGAGCTCTTGCGCGAGAACGCTGCGGAGGACGTGATCGTTGTCGCGGGGGGAACGATCCCCCGGGACGACGTCGTCACGCTCAAGGAGCTCGGCGTAGCGGAGATCTTCACGCCAGGGGCGCCGCTCTCCGGGATCGTCGACTTCCTGCGGGACCGGGTTCCGGCCTCGGCGTGACGACCTGATGCCGATCGACGTCGAGCGCTCCGGCGGTACGGCTGTGGTCACCGTGAACCGGCCCGATGCGATGAACGCCCTCGACCTGGCGCACGCGGAATCGCTCCGTGCCCGCCTCGAGGAGCTGGCGCTCGACGACGACGTTCGCTCGGTGCTGCTCACAGGGGCCGGGGACAAGGCGTTTATCGCGGGGGCCGACATCAAGTACATGCAGGGGTTGACCGTGCTCGAGGCGAGGAGCTGGGGTCAGCTCGGCCATCGCATCGGTGAGCTCCTCGAGACGATGCGAAAGCCCACCGTTGCGGCGGTGAACGGCTACGCGCTCGGAGGCGGGTGCGAGGTCGCGCTCGCCTGCGACATCCGGCTCGCGTCGGCGCGGGCCCGCCTCGGCCAGCCAGAGGTCAACCTGGGGATCTTCCCAGGTTGGGGAGGCAGCCTCCGGCTGGCTCGAACGACATCGCTCGGCTTCGCGAAGGAGCTGGTCTTCACAGGACGTATGGTCGAGGCAGAGGAAGCGCTGGCCCGGGGGCTCGTTAACGCGATTCATGAGCCCGCCGACCTGCTCGCGCGAGCGCTCGAGCTCTGCGAGGCATTCTCGACAAAGAGCGCGCTGGCCCTCGCCTACGCCAAGGAAGCGACGAATCTCGCACTGCAGGGCGACCACCGCGCGAATCTCGAGACCGAGGCGCGCCTCTTCGCGATGCTCTTCTCGACGGATGACCAGAAGGAAGGCATGGCGGCCTTCTCCGAGAAGCGCGACCCGCAGTTTCGCGGCAGTTAGCAAGGAGCGAACGCAAGGCGCGTGAGCGCCGCGCAGTGGACGGCTTCGCCGGCCACGAAGAGCGCGTTGCCTTCGGCTCCTTGCTTCGCGCCGGATACGGCCGCTCCGCGGCCTGAACCTTCGCGGCCTCCTTCGGCGTCCGCTGCGCGTCGCCTTCGGCTCCTTGCGCTACTCTGAATCGCAGCGGGAGTCCCTCACGGGGGCTGAGAGGTGGCCACGAGGCCGCGACCGGCGAACCTGATCTGGGTCATGCCAGCGGAGGGAGCGAGATGAAGATCGACGACCCACTCGTGATCGCGGGCCGGACGTTCCGGTCGCGGTTGATCACCGGCACGGGGAAGTACGAGACGTTCGAGGTCATGCGCGACGCGATCCTCGAGTCTGGGTGCGAGATGGTCACGGTCGCCGTCAGGCGGATCGATTTCGACGCGCCGGGCGAGGACATCACGAGCTTTCTCCCCGAGCACGTGCTCCTTCTCCCGAACACCTCTGGCGCGGCGACGGCCGACGAGGCTGTTCGGATCGCGCGGCTGGCGCGGGCCGGCGGTCTGCCCGACTGGATCAAGCTCGAGGTCATTCCCGACACGCGGTACCTCCTGCCGGACCCGGTCGAGACCCTCCGCGCGGCCGAGATCCTGGTCGCGGACGGGTTCACCGTGCTCCCGTACATCATGCCCGACCCGGTGCTGGGGAGGAGGCTCGAGGAAGCGGGATGCGCGACCGTCATGCCGCTCGCGGCGCCGATCGGGACGGGCCGAGGCTTGAAGCTCCTCGAGGCGATCGGGATCATGATCGAGCAGGCCACCGTGCCGGTTGTCGTCGATGCGGGCCTCGGCGCGCCGTCTCACGCGGCCGGGGCGATGGAGCTGGGCGCGGACGCGGTTCTGGTCAACACGGCGATCGCTCTTGCATCTGACCCGGTCGGCATGGCCCGTGGCTTCCGGCTCGGCGTCGAGGCCGGCCGGCTTGGTTACCGGGCAGGCGTGATGGACGAGCGCACCGAGGCGGTCGCCACGAGCCCCGTCGCCGGAGCCGTGCCGGCGTCGTGATCTGCAGCGTCAACGGCAAGGAGCACGACCTCGAGCCCGGTGAGACCGTCGAGCGCCTGCTCGAGCGCCTCGGCCTCCAGGCGCGGTATGCGCTTGTCGAGGTGAACCGTGAGCCTGTCGAACGATCCGGCTACGCCACGCGGAACCTCGCGGAGGGCGACGTCGTCGTCGTGGCGCGGCCCGTGGCGGGCGGCTAGCGTTCAACGATGCTCGACGACAGCCGCCTCTATCTCGTGACCGGTGCGCGACCCGACCTCACCGAGTTCCTCGAGGCGGCCGTCGCCGGCGGTGTCGATGCGGTCCAGGTGAGGGAGAAGGAGCTCGACGACCGGCTCCTCATCGGCGCGCTCGAGGAGGCCCGGGAGACGACCAGGCGGCTCGGCGTACCGCTCGTCGTGAACGACCGCCCGGATCTCGCCATCCTCGTCGGGGCTGACTGCGTCCACGTCGGGCAGGACGATCTGCCCGTTGCGGCGGTTCGACGGCTCGCGGTTCGGGTTGGCCTTTCGACGCACGCCCCCGAAGAGATCGACCGGGCCGCTGCCGACTATCTGGGCGTCGGGCCGGTCTTCGCGACGCCAACGAAGGCGGACCGGCCAGCGGTCGGGCTCGACCTCGTCCGGTACGCGGCGCAGCATGCGCTCGTGCCCTGGTTCGCGATCGGAGGTATCGATAGCTCCAATGTGGATGCGGTCGTCGGCGCGGGCGCCACGCGCATCGCGGTCGTCCGGGCGATCGGTGATTCGCCGGATCCGGAGGAAGCAGCCCGAGTGCTGCGACAGGCAGTCGACCGCGTCCCGGCCGGAGCGGGGCAATCATGAGGCCGACGAGGCGCCTGATCGTCGCGGCGGCGGCGGTCGCGGCGGTCGCTGCGATCGCAGTGTCAGTCGTCCTGGCACGGCCTGCGGGCTCCGATGTCGAGATCCCACCCGACGCGCTGCTCCCGGACCTCGACCCCGTGGCTCCCTCCGGCCTACAGGCTCGGATCGTCGAGATCGACGGGAAGCGGCACGTGCGGATGAGCTTTTCCTCGGCGGCCGAGAACGTCGGCGCCGGTGTCCTCTGGATCCGGGGCGCGCGCTCCGGGATCGGCAGCGAGACGATGGACGCCGAGCAGGTGATCCGCATGCCCGACGGGTCGACGGTCACGAAGCCGGGCGTCGGCAACATGCGCTACATCGTCGATCCGACCCATCAGCACTGGCACCTCGAGCCGTTCATGATCTACGAGCTGCGCAAGCAGAAGGGCTTCAAGCTCGTGCGGCCCGACGAGAAGACCGGCTTCTGTCTCGGCGATCGGTATCCGTTCAACCCGAAGAGGCTCGCGACGCCGCCCGGCCCTCCGGAGTTCGTCTCGAGCTGCGGTCTCGGCGAGACCGGTCTCCTTTCGGTGGAGGAGGGAATCGCACCCGGCTACGGTGACGACTACCGGCAGTGGCTCGACGGGCAGTGGATCGATATCACGGGCGTCTCAGCGGGTCGGTACGTGCTCGTTCATCGCGTCAACGTCGGGCACCCGCTCGCCGAGTCGAACTACGCGAACAATGCGTCGTCGGTGCTGCTGTCGCTCGCCTGGCCGACCGGGAAGCAGGGCTTCCCGAAGATCACTGTGCTGCGAACGTGCTCTAAGGCGGCTCGCTGCCCGCAAGGAGCGTAAGCGACGCGCAGCGGTCGGCGGGAGCCGGCCGCGTAGTTCAGGCCGCGGAGCGGCCGTATCCTTCGTCAGACCTTGCGCAGGACGACCCGTGCGGCCGTCAGCGCGCCGGGCTTGCCGAGCTGAGTGTTGAGTGTCAGCTGGATCGGGGCCGTCGTGACGGTGACCTTCTCGCCGGCCTTCACGGAGCCGATCTTCGCGTTGACCGGTGCCCCTGCCTTGATGCGCTGAAGCACGGCGTCGGACGGGACGGTGATCTTCACCGTCTTCGTCACGCGGTACTTGCCGCCGACCGACAGGGTGACGCTCGTGACCTTCACCGTGATCGTCGAGGGTGCTTGCGGCTGTGGCTCTTCGTCGGTGCCCGGGTCAGTCCCGACCCCTGCACCTGCGTCCGTGCCGTCTTCGGGGGCGGTGGGATCGGGCGGAGGAACGGGCTCGGGCGGTGCCGGCGGCGTCTCGCCTTGCGTCACCAGGGTGACGGTCCCGCTCAGCGTGAGCGTCGCTGCGCTCGCGGCGCCGCGCTTGAACGTTGGCGAGTACGGAAAGAGCACGTGATCGGCGTGGCGGAGCCACTGGTAGGGGGAGACTGCGCCGTGTCCGCCAGGGTGGAGCTCGAAATGGAGATGGGTACCGACCCCGTTCGCATCTCCCGAGTCGCCTACGTACCCGACGAGCTGACCGGTGCGAACCTTCTGGCCGGTCTTCAGGCCCTCCGCGTACGCGATGCCGGGCTTGCACGAGCCGTTGTTGTCGTTCTTCGCTGTGAGGTCGTTGTTCAGGTGGATGTAGATGTACGTCGTTCCGCTCGCGCCGAAGAGGTAGAGCATGCAGCCCGCGCTCGACGAGGCGGTGTAGATCTGCACCTTGCCGGGCTCGACTGCGACGACCGGCGTCTTCCAGGACGCGATCAGATCGTTGCCCTCGTGATGTCCTTGCGGTCGCGGATCCCCGAAGTCGTCTGTGTATTGCGTCGGTCCAACGACGGGAAAGACGATCTTCGCCGGAACGCTCTTGGCGGCGACCTCGACCCGCGCATGCGCGGTCCCTGCGAGGGCCCACATCACGAGGAAGGCAAGAGCCACTCGAGCGGTCGTCCGGTGGCGACGGCTGTGCTCCGGTGCGCGCACGAAGTGGGAGACCCTACCAAATCCCGCCCCGCGCCCGATACGGCCGCTCCGCAGCCTGGACTACGCGGCCGGCTACGCCGACCGCTGCGCGTCGCTTCACTCCTTGCGTGGTTCGAATCGCGGCCGGGCTGTAGGGATGGCTAGAGTGCCGTCCGGATGAAGATCGCCGTGTGCGTGAAGGAGGTTCCGGACAGTGCCGCGCCGCGGCGCATCGACCCCGCCACGATGCGGCTCGACCGCTCCGGCGAGGGCGCCCTGAACCCGTGGGACCTCTCCGCGGTCGAAGAGGCCCTCCGGCTGGTCGAGGCGCAGGGTGGGGAGGTGGTGTGCGTATCGATGGCGCCGGAACGGGCTGCCGCCTCGCTACGCAAGGCGCTCGCGATGGGGGCCGATCGCACTGTTCTCGTCTCCGATCCCGTGCTCGCGGGCTCCGATCTAGTGGCGACGAGCCTGGTGCTCGCAACGGCGCTCGAGCGCGAGGAGGCGGATCTCGTGCTCTTTGGCCAGCAGGGAGCCGACTCGGACGGCGCGGTCCTCTGGGCTGCAGTCGCCGATCGGCTACGGCTTCCCCTCGTCTCGCAGGCTGCGAGCCTCGAGGTCGCCGACGGACGGGTCCGCGTCAAGCGCCAGACGGAGTACGGGTACGACCGCATCGAGGCGCCGATGCCGTGCGTCGTCGCCGTCTCGGATGCCATCAACGAGCCCCGCTATCCGTCCCTCAAGGGCATCATGGGAGCGAAGAAGAAGCCCCAGGAGATCCTTTCCGCAACGGATCTCGGGCTCTCGGACGCCGACGTCGGCGAGAGCGGATCCGGCACCACGGTCATCGCGCTCAACCCGCCCCCGCCGCGCGGCGACTCCCTCGTGATCGAGGACGACGGAGCCGCTGCCGACCGGATCGTCGAGTACCTCGTCGAGAAGAAGCTCCTGTAGTGGGACGCTGCCTCGTCTTCGTCGAGCATGCTGCGGGAGAGGCCCAGAAGCCGTCGCTTGGCGTCCTCGCCAAGGCTGCATCGCTCTTCGACGACGTCGTGGCCTGCCTCATCGGACAGGGTGTTCGCGAGCTTGCCGCCGAGCTCGGTGCTCACGGCGCGGCCACCGTCTATGTCGCCGATGCGCCCGAGCTGGCCGATCCGCTGCCCCAGCCGCGGGTCGACGTCCTTGCCGGCGTCCTCGAGACGAGCGGGGCCGACACGGTTCTCTTCGCCGGCTCGGTTCTCGCCTCCGACGTTGCCGCCGGACTCGCCGCGCGGGCAGGCGGCGGCCTCAACTGGGATCTCACGGACGTCCGCGTCGATGACGGGCAGCTCGTCGGTCGCCGTCCCGCGCTTCAGGACTCGGTGCTCGTCGACTGCGGCTGGAAGGCGACCCCGAGAATCGGCCTCGTCCGGTCAGGCACCTTCGAGCCTGCCCCGGGGGGCGGCGGCGCCCCCGAGATCGTCGACGTCCCGGTCGCGCTCGAGGACTTCTCGACCAGGGCGACGATGGTCGATCGAGAGCTCGCCCGCAGCGAAGGGCCTGCGATCGACGAGGCGGAAGTGATCGTCGCCGGCGGGCGCGGGCTCGCCTCGCCCGACAACTTCGGCCTCGTGGAGAGTCTCGCGGAGGCGCTCGGCGGCGCGGTGGCGGCGACCCGCGCGGTCGTCGACGCGGGCTGGTATCCGTACTCGACGCAAGTCGGTCAGACGGGAAAGACCGTCGCGCCGAAGCTCTACGTCGCCTGCGGCATCTCGGGCGCCATCCAGCACAAGGTCGGCATGCAGGGAGCAGGCACGATCGTTGCGATCAACAAGGACAAGAATGCGCCGATCTTCGACTACTGCGATCTCGGTGTGGTCGGCGACCTGTTCGAGATCGTGCCGAAGCTAACGGAGCTCGTCCGGGCACGAAAGGCCTGACGTGAGCGTCCGCCCGGCAGACTTCCCGCCGCCGGTCTCCGAGCGCGAGTTCATCGCCGCTCCGACCGACCCGCCCGACGAGCGTATCGACGTCGGCCTGCTCATCGTCGGCGGTGGGCCGGCAGGCCTCGTCGCTGGAATTCGAGCCGGTCAGCTTCTGCAGGAGCGCCCGGATCTCGCGGAGCGCCTCGGCGATGTGCCCGTGGCCGTCGTCGAGAAGGGCAAGTCGTGCGGCTCGCACGTCCTCTCCGGCGCCGTCGTGAACCCGCGCGCCCTCAGGCTGCTGTTTCCCGGAATGCGCGCGGACGACATGCCCTTCTCGGGCCCGGTCGATCACGAGTCCGTCTACTACCTGACGTCGAAGCGCGCGGTGCAGATACCTCCGCCGCCGACGATGCTGAACCACGGGAACTACCTCGGCTCGATGAGCCGGATCTCGCGGTGGCTCGCCGAGCGTGCCGAGGAGCTCGGCGTGACGATCGTCCCCGAGACGTCGGCGTCGAAGCTCCTCGTCAGCGGCGGGCGGGTGGTCGGCGTCCGCACCGGCGACCGCGGGCGCGGGAAGAACGGCCAGGAGCTCGGGAACTTCGAGCCGGGCTCTGACATCTCGGCGCGTGCGACGATCCTCGCTGAGGGAACGATCGGGCATCTCACCCGGGCCGCGATCGCCGAGTTCCGCGTTCAGGGAGAGGCGCCCCAGATCTATGCGCTCGGCGTCAAGGAGGTCTGGGAGGTCCCGAAGCCGCTTCACAAGGTCATCCACACGATGGGCTGGCCGCTCCGAGGCGGCGCCCGCTATCGCGAGTTCGGTGGGAGCTTCATCTACCCGATGGGCGATGACATGGTCTGCATCGGGCTCGTCGTCGGCCTCGACTATACGGATGCCTCGCTCTCGGTTCACGACATGCTGCAGGAGCTCAAGCTCCATCCGCTCGTCCGGAAGATCATCGAGGGCGGCACCCGCGTCGCGTGGGGTGCGAAGACGATTCCGGAGGGAGGCATCCAGGCGATGCCCGCTCGCTTCTCCGTCCCCGGCGCGCTCTTCGTCGGTGACGCAGCCGGGTTCGTGAACGTCCCGGCGCTGAAGGGCGTCCACTACGCCATGCGCTCGGGCATGCTGGCCGCCGAGGCGGCGATCGGCGCGATCGGCCCCGGGGGAACCGCGTGGGAGCCCGGCGGTCTCGAGGACTACGACCATGAGATCAGGGAGAGCTTCATCTGGCGTGACCTCGAGCGAGTCCGGAACATGCGTCCGGCCTTCCACAAGGGCTTCGTGCGAGGCTCGATCGGGGCCGGTATCGCGACCGCGTCGCTCGGCAAGATGCCGCGGAAGAACTCGAAGGTCACGGCGGACGCCGACGCGGCCGTGTCTGATCAGGCGGCGGGCAAGACGTATCCCAAGCCCGACGGCATCCTCACCTTCGACAAGCTCTCGAGCGTCTTCCTCTCCGGGAACAAGACCCGGGACGACGCCCCGGATCACCTCCGCGTGCGGCACCAGGTTCCGAGAGAGCTCGCCGAGACCTGGGTCAACATGTGTCCTGCGCAGGTTTACGAGATCGTCGGGAACGGCTCCGCGGACGACGAGGTCACCGTGGAGGTGACCGCATCGAACTGCGTCCAGTGCGGGGCGATCACCGCCAAGGGAGGGCGCCTCACCCCGCCTGAGGGCGGGGACGGGCCCGACTACACCCTGATGTAGTGACGGGCGCTCTGAGCCCGGATCCTGGCTCGATCGACGTCGAGCGGGCCGCGGCCGGTCTCGGCGGTCGTGTCCACCGCACGCCGATCCTCTCCTCGGCCACGCTCGGCCGTATCAGCGGCGCCCCGGTCTTCCTGAAAGCCGAGCTGTTCCAGCGGACAGGGTCGTTCAAGCCGCGAGGCGTGTTCACCCGTCTCGACGCCCTGAGCGCTGACGAGCGTCGAGCCGGGGTGATCTCGGTGTCGGCCGGAAATCATGCCGGCGCTCTCGCGTATGCGAGCGCCCGCGAAGGCATCGACTGCCTCGTCGTCATGTGGGACGGCGCGAGCCGCCTGAAGGCCGCCGCGGCGCGCGGCTACGGCGCGGCGATCGATCAGGAAGCAGCCGGCCCGGCGGAGGCGTTTGCGCGGCTCCACGAGATCCGGGGCGATCGCGTCTTCGTGCACCCCTTCGACGATCCCCTCATCATCTCCGGGCAGGGGACGGTCGGTCGCGAGATCTGCGAAGACCTGTCCGCGGCCGACGTCGTCGTCGTGCCGGTGAGCGGTGGCGGTCTCGTGGCGGGCATCGCAGTCGCCGTGAGGGCGGCGAACCCCAAAGCGCGCGTGATCGCCGTCGAGCCGGAGCTCGCCGACGCCCTCGGCGCGGCCATGGCGGCCGGAGAGCCCGTTCCCGTCACGCCGACGTCGATCGCGGACGGCCTGAACGCCCCGTTCGTCGGTGGGCTGCCGCTGGCGATCTGCCGCTCCCACGGCGTCGAGCCGGTCACCGTGACGGAGGCCGAGATCCGCAGGGGATTCCGGTTTCTCTACGAGCGCGCAAAGCTGGCCGTCGAGCCCGGCGGAGCGGCCGGCGTGGCTGCTCTCCTCGCAGGGAAGGTCGATGTGAATGGCACGAGCGCCGTTGCCGTTGTCGTCTCGGGAGGCAACGTAGTGCCTGAAACTGTCTCTGATATCCTGACTGGAAATGAAGACTGATATACATCCCGATTACGTTCTCGCGACCGTACGCTGCTCGTGCGGCAACACGTTCGAGACCCGCTCGACGAAGCCGGAGCTGCACGTCGAGATCTGTTCAGCCTGCCATCCGTTCTACACCGGAAAGCAGAAGCTCCTCGACACGGGCGGCCGCGTCGAGCGCTTCCAGCGCCGCCTCGAGAAGGCGCAACCGCGCTCCTCCTGACCGGCCTCTAGACTTGACCTCGTGAGCGCGCCGATCGGCGGTCAGGCGGTCCTCGAGGGCGTCATGATGCGCGGTCCGTCGGCCTGGGCGCTCGCGGTTCGCAAGCCCGACGGGGAGATCGCGCAGGTCGACTACCCGATCTCGTCGATGTTGATGAGGCATCGCTGGTTGCGGCTTCCGATCATCCGTGGCGTCGTGGCTCTCGGAGAATCGCTCGCCATCGGCTTTCGAGCACTCGCCATCTCGGCCAATTACGCCGCCCAGGAGGAGGGCGAGGACGGCCAGCCGGTAAAGGAGCTGACGCGAACGCAGCTCATTTTTGCGTTCGCAATCGCGATCGGCTTCGCGGTTGTCCTCTTCAAGGTCTCGCCGGCGCTCATCTCGAACTGGCTCCCGATCGGCGACCGCTGGTTCGTGATCGTCGAGGGATTGATCCGGGTGGGAATCTTCGTCGCCTACCTGACGCTGATCTCGCTCTGGCCCGATCTCAGGCGCGTGTTTCAGTACCACGCTGCCGAGCACAAGGCGATCAACGCCTATGAGGCCGGAGACGAGCTCGAACCGGAGATCGTGCAGCGCCACAGCCTGATCCACGTGCGTTGCGGCACCGCCTTCCTTCTCTACGTGATGGTGATCGCCATCTTCGTCTTCGCCTTCTTCGGCAAGCTCCCGTGGTACTGGCTGATCGCGTCGCGCATCCTGGCGCTCCCGCTCATCGCGGGGCTCGCCTACGAGGTCATCCGCTTCGCGGGTCGTCACTCGACGAACCCGATCCTGCGCGCCGTCCTCGCGCCGGGTCTCTGGCTCCAGCGACTGACGACCCGCGAGCCGACGCTCGATCAGATCGAGGTCTCGATCCGTGCGCTCCGGGAGGTGCTCCGGCTCGAGGGCCGGATGACCGCGGACGAGCGCAAGGTCGAGATCATGGCGTAGAGGCTTGATGTGAAATGACCGCCCATTTCACATCAAACCTCTGATCTAACCACCGAAGGGAGCACGATGGCCGTTGAACGGAAGGCAACTGCGGTCTGGAACGGAAGCCTCATGGAGGGAAGCGGGCGGGTGTCCGCAGACAGCGGCGTTCTCGCAGATGTCCCCGTCACTTGGCCGTCCCGCGCCGAGCGCACCGATACAGGCACGAGCCCGGAAGAGCTGATCGCCGCGGCGCATGCGACGTGCTACTCGATGGCGCTCTCGCACGGGCTCGCCCAGGCGGGCACACCCCCTGACGAGGTCACCGTCACCGCGACCGTCGGCTTCCAGGCGGGAGAGGGGATCACGGGCATCCAGCTCGACGTGCGCGGGCGCGTGCCGGGCGTCGACGCGGCCGGCTTCGAGGCCGCTGCGGCAACGGCGGCGGCGGAGTGTCCTGTCTCGACGGCGCTCGCCGCAGTCCCGATCAGCCACCGGGCCGCGCTCGAGAGCTGAGCACCGAATGCTGAAGCCGTGAGGATCGTCTTCCTCACGTTCGCGTTCCAACACCCGCAGATGCGCGGGTCGGCCCGCTCGTATCACTTCGTCCGCGAGATCGGGGCGCGGCACGCCGTGACGCTCCTCGCGCTGAGCGAGGTGCCTGTCCCGGACGCGGTCGTCGAAGACACGGCCCGCTCGACGGACGATATTCGTGTCTATGAAACCGGCGCCGGGCGCGACGGGCGCCGGACGGAGCGCATGCGAGCCTATCGCGATGCGATGGGACGGATGGGGGACGATCTGGCGAGACTCCACGCAGAGGAGCCGTTCGATGTCGCGGTGCTCCATGGAAAGCCGCTTCTCCCGGTGTGGAAGCGCGCGAGCCGGCTGCCGCTCGTGGCCGACATCTGCGACGCGGACTCGATGCGGATCCGCCAGCGCGCAGCGCTCGTACCGCTCCGGCGCCGTCCCGCCATGCGGGCATATGCGGCCACAGTCCGCCGGCAGGAGCGTCAGCTCGCCCGCGCCACGCCGTACGTCTCGTTCATCTCGGCCCGCGATCGCGATGCGGTGGTCGGCCCGTCGACCGGTGCCGTGGTGATCCCGAACGGGATCGACCTCGACTACTGGAGGCGGCGAGCGGACTCGCGGGGGAGCCGACGCCTCGTCTTCACAGGCGTCATGGACTACAAGCCGAACGAGGACGCCGCCGAGCTCCTGGCCGACGAGATCCTCCCGCTCGTGCACAAGCAGGTTCCCGAGGCCGAGGCGATGATCGTCGGGCGTGACGCACGTCCCGCGCTCATCGCGCGCGGCGAACGCGCGGACGTCACGGTGACGGGCTTCGTCGACGACATCCGTCCGTACCTCGAGCAGGCTGGGGTCTTCGTTGCCCCGATCCGCTTCGCGTCCGGCCAGCAGAACAAAGTGCTCGAGGCGATGGCCATGGAAGTCCCCGTCGTGACGACGCCGGTCGTTGCCGAGGGCCTCGAGATGGATGGGGAGGCGCCCCCGGTCGCAGTGGCCGACGCTCCGGGAGGCGTCGCCGGCGCGGTCGTCCGCCTCTTCCGAGACGATGCCGAGCGCCGTCGCCTGGCCGTCGAAGGACGGCGATTCGTCGAGCGCCACGCGCTCTGGTCTCGGAGCGGCGAATGCCTCGAGCGGCTGTGTGTCGCCGCCGCAGCCGGAGTCGCGGTCGAAAGATCTGGCCCGGCCGCGACTATCCTTGGCGAGCATGCCGATCGATGATCTGGTCGTCGAGCTCGAGCGCTCCTACCAGGAGGCGCAGGAGCGGATGAGCGATCCGGGGATCTTCTCCGACCGCCACGCGGCCGCCTCCGCTGGGCGGCGCCTGAAGGAGCTCGAGGAGCCCCATCGCCTCGCCCAGGAGTGGAAGGAGGCCCGGGCGGACGTCGATACCGCTCGGGAGGACGCCGACCTCCGCGAGCTCCTACCCGATGCCGAGCGGCGACTCGCCGAGATCGAGGAGGACCTGAAGCTCGCGCTGGTCGAGCGCGACCCGGCCGATGCGAAGGATGTCATCGTCGAGGTGCGCCAGGGCGTCGGCGGGGACGAGGCGGCGCTGTGGGCCGCGGACGTCCTGAGGATGCTCACCCGTTACGCAGAGCGCCGTGGGTTCTCGATCGAGGTTCTCGGCTCGAGCCCGAACGAGGCCGGCGGCTACAAGGAGATCACCTTCGCCGTAAAAGGCGACGGCGCCTACTCCATCTTCAAATGGGAGGGTGGAACGCATCGAGTGCAGCGCGTTCCGACGACGGAGTCGCAGGGCCGGATCCACACGTCGACCGGAACCGTCGCGGTCATGCCCGAGGCGGAGGACGTCGAGGTCGAGATCGATCCGGGTGATCTCAAGATCGACGTCTACCGCTCGACCGGCCCCGGCGGCCAGAGCGTCAACACAACCGATTCGGCCGTCAGGATCACCCACCTGCCGACGGGGGTCGTCGTGGCGATGCAGGATGAGAAATCCCAACTTCAGAATAAGCAGAAGGCCCTGCGCGTTCTGCGCGCGCGTCTCTTCGAGCTCGAGCGCCGAAGGAAGGAGGAGCAGCTGTCGCAGGCGCGCAGAGCGCAGATCGGGACCGGGGAGCGCTCCGAGAAGATCCGGACGTACAACTACCCGGAGAATCGCGTGACAGACCACCGGATCAAGCTGACCCTGCATCGGCTCGATGCTGTCCTCGGCGGCGATCTCGAGGAGCTCACAGAGGCGCTGGCGGCCGAGGAGCGCCGGCGGGCGCTCGAAGTCGTCGCTCCGGCATGACCGTCCACGATGCGCTTCGAGACTCCGCTGCGGAGCTGAAAGCCGCGAGCTGCCCTTCGCCTCGCGTTGACGTCGAGCTGCTGCTCGCGCATACGCTCGGCGTGTCGCGCACCGAGCTCTTCGCCGAGCCCGAGCGAACACTGACACCGGAGGAGGAGGAACGGTTCAGCGCCTTTCTCGCCCGCCGTGCCCGCCGCGAGCCCACCGCGTACATCCTGGGGGAATGGGGCTTCCGCCGGCTGACGCTGGCCGTCGACTCGAGGGTGCTCGTGCCGCGCCCCGAGACCGAGATCGTCGTCGAGCGCTGCCTGGTTCATCTCGAGGACAGCCCGTCACCGCTCGCACTCGATATCGGGACCGGGTCGGGCGCGATCGCCCTCGCAATCGCAGACGAGCATCCCGGCGCCCGTGTGGTCGCGACCGACATCTCCGTCGAGGCGTTGACGCTCGCCGCCGAAAACCGCCGCCGTACGGGGCTCGAGGACCGGGTCGAGCTCGTTCTCGGCAACCTCGTCGCAGGCGTCCGAGGCCCCTTCGATCTGGTGGTCTCGAACCCGCCGTATGTCCACGCCGAGGAGTTCGAC
>JBBQXH010000003.1:0-22589 GCA_038209835.1 Gaiellales bacterium
GCGGCCTGAACTACGCGGCCGCCTCCGGCGTCCGCTGCGCGTCGCTTCGCTCCTTGCCCGCGCCCAATACAGCCGCTCCGCGGCCTGAACTACGCGGCCGCCTCCGGCGTCCGCTGCGCGTCGCTCCGCCCCTTGCGGCGCGTCGCTTCGCTCCTTGCTAGGCGCTTTCCTCCTGGAGCTCGTCGAGCTCGAGGTTGAGACCGCCGCTCGTCACGAGGGTCGGCTTCAGGTTGCGGGTGATCGTCTCCTTCGTGATCACGCACTTCGAGACGTCCTTCCTCGACGGCAGCTCGAACATCACGTCGAGCAATGCCTGCTCGATGATCGAGCGAAGTCCACGGGCGCCCGTCTCACGCTCGAGCGCCTTGTCCGAGATCGACCAGAGCGCATCCTCGGTGAAGACGAGCTCGATCGTGTCGTAGTTGAAGAATCGCTGGTACTGCTTCACGAGCGCGTTGCGCGGCTCGAGCAGGATCTTGACGAGATCCTCCCGCGTGAGCTGGTGGACCGCGCACACCACGGGGAGCCGGCCGATGAACTCGGGGATCAGGCCGTAAGCGAGGAGATCCTCGGGCATGACGCCCGACAGGAGCTCTGCATCGTCGACCGAGTGCTTCGACCGGATATCGGCCCCGAAGCCCACCTGGTTCTTGCCGACGCGGCGTCCGATGATCTTCTCGAGCCCGGCGAAGGCGCCGCCGCAGATGAAGAGGATGTTCGTGGTGTCGATGGAGGGGAACTCCTGGTGGGGGTGCTTGCGCCCACCCTGCGGCGGCACCGAGGCCACCGTCCCCTCGAGGATCTTGAGCAGAGCCTGCTGGACTCCCTCGCCCGACACGTCGCGCGTGATCGACGGGTTGTCCGCCTTCCGCGCGATCTTGTCGACTTCGTCGATGTAGATGATCCCGGTCTCGGCCTTCTTCACGTCGAAGTCGGCGGCCTGGATCAGCTTCAGCAGGATGTTCTCGACATCCTCGCCGACGTAGCCGGCTTCGGTGAGCGCCGTCGCGTCCGCGATCGCGAACGGCACGTTCAGGATCCGGGCGAGCGTCTGCGCGAGGAGCGTCTTCCCGCAACCGGTCGGTCCGAGCAGCAGGATGTTCGACTTCTGCAGCTCGACGTCCTCGGTCGTGTCGGTCGCCATCCGGACACGCTTGTAGTGGTTGTAGACGGCCACCGCGAGTGTCCGCTTCGCCTCTTCCTGGCCGACGACGTAGTCGTTCAGGACGCTGTAGATCTCGCGCGGCCGGGGGAGGTTGTCGAGGTCGAGCTGGGCGGGAGCGGTGAGCTCCTCGTCGATGATCTCGTTGCAGAGATCGATGCACTCGTCGCAGATGTAGACGCCCGGACCGGCGATGAGCTTCTTCACCTGTCGCTGGCTCTTGCCGCAGAAGCTGCAGAGGAGCTGCTCATTGCCGTCGCTTGCTCGCGCCACGTTCCCTCTCTCTTTACACCGAAATCGGTCGCTCCGCCACCATGAACGGTTAGCGGTGGGCGATCACAGTGTCGATGATCCCGTATTCCTTGGCTTCCTCGGCTGTCATGAAGTAGTCGCGTTCCATGTCTTGCGAGACCTTCTCGAGCTTTTGCTCCGTGTGCTTGGCGATGATCTCCTCCAGGCGACGCTTGATCGAGATGATCTCACGCGCCTGGATCTCGATGTCCGTCGCCTGTCCCTGGAACCCGCTCGAGACCTGATGGATCAGGATCTTGGCATTCGGCAGCGTCATGCGCTTCCCTTTCGCCCCGCCGGCGAGGAGCAGCGCGCCCATCGACATCGCGATGCCGACGCAGATCGTCTGCACGTCCGGCTTGATGAACTGGATCGTGTCGTAGATCGCGAGACCGGCGTACACCGACCCGCCGGGCGAGTTGATGTAGAGCGAGATGTCCTTGTCGGGCTCCTCCGACTCGAGGTGGAGGAGCTGCGCGACGACGAGATTTGCGATCTGGTCGTCGATCGGGGTTCCGAGGAAGATGATTCGCTCGTTCAGTAGGCGTGAGTAGATGTCGAAGGCGCGCTCGCCGCGCGACGTCTGCTCGATCACCATCGGGATCAGCGGGCTCATCCTCGGTGTGTCCATGCTCATTTCGCCTGCCCCTCCTCGCTTCCGGGCGTCCATATCTTCATGCCGCTACCGCCCTTCTCCTTCTCGGGTGTCCAAAGCTTGTCGCGCGCGTCCGCGAGCTCGATGGAGATTCGGTTGACGCTGCCGGCGATCTCGTCGAGTGCCTTGCGCATGCGCAGGTCACCGCGAATCTGGTCGAAAGCGCCGCGTTCGCGCATGGCCTCGACCGTCTCGTCCGGATCCTGCTCGGCCGCCTCGGCCTCGCTACGGATGAGCTCTTCGATCTCCTCGTCGGCGACCTCGATGCCCTTCTCGTCGGCGACCGCCTCGAGGACCAGCTCGCGCTTGATCGCCCGCTCGGCCTCGGCCCGCGAGCTCTCCTGAAGCGCCTCCGGCGTCTGACCGGTCATGGTCAGGTACATCTCCGGATCGATGCCGCGCTGCTGCAGCGACCGCACGAGCGCGTTCAGCAGGGTCGATGCGCGCCGTTCCACGAGCGGCTCGATGCCGTCGATCTCGGAGGCATCGACCAAAGCGTCGAGAGCATCCTGGCGGAAGCGAGCGCCGAGCTCCTCCTCGAGCTGCTCGGTGAGCCGGGCCTCAATATCGGAGCGCAGCTCGGCAAGCGTCTCGAACTCGCTCGCGGAACGCGCCAGCTCGTCGTCGAGCTCGGGAAGCACCTTCTCCTTGATCTCCTTCAGGGTCACGGTGACCTTCCCGCCCGGGCTCTCGTCGCCGAGATCGAGGTCGACCTCCTTCTCGTCGCCCTCGATCATCCCTGGGATCTCGCCCTCGAGCTCGTCGGCCAGATAGCCGGTTCCCAGCTCGACGACGTAATCCTTGTGCTCGGACGGCTCAGCTCCCGGCTCCTCGGCGAGCAGGTCGAGGACAACCGTGTCGCCTTCCTGAACCGCTCGCCCGGTGACGGGCACGAGCTCGGCGACGGAATCTCTGATCCGGTCGATCTCCGCGTCGACCGCGTCTTGCGGGACCACGGGCTCGGGGCCGGGCACGTCGAGTGTCGTCCAGTCGGCCAGCGTCGGCTTCGGCGCGACCGGGACGGTCGCCGTGAAGTGGAACGTCCCGCCCTGCTCGGGAAGCACATTCCATTCGACCTCGGGGCCGGCGACAGGTCTCAGGCCGGCGTTCGTCGCCGCATCCCAGAACCACCCGTCGATATGGCTGCGGACGGCCTCCTCGGCGAGTGCCTCCCGGCCGACCCGCGCGATGACCACTGGGAGTGGCACCTTGCCCTTCCGGAAGCCGGGAACCTTGATCGAGCCCGCCAGATCCGCCGCAGCATGCTCGAACGCATGGGACACGGCTGGCTCGGGCACCTCGACCTCGAGGCGCACCTTGCTCTCGGGCAGCTCTTCGACACTCGTCTTCACAGGACTGCCCATTCAATCAGAAGTAGGTTGGGCTGACGGCCACCCCGTATCGTGTCGGCCGATGGGCCCTCGCGGGATCGAAGCCGTCTACCGGTTGCAGTGCGAGCCTTCGCGTCTGGATGCCCGAGTCGACGGTCTCCTGCTCGAGCAGACGGTCGAGGTTCCGCGGCACACCCTCACCGACCCCCGCGTTCGTGATACGACTGTCGGCCGGGTGCTCTCCGCGGAGCCCGACGGCGACGGAACGTTTCTCGTGACGCTCGAGCAGCCGGCGGTGACGGCTGCCGGTGACCCCGCGCAGCTCCTCAACGTCCTCTTCGGAAACTCGTCCCTTCAGCCCGACGTCGAGCTGGTCGACCTGCGCTTGCCCGACGAGCTCTCGAGCACACTCGGTGGTCCGCAGTTCGGTCTCGAAGGGCTACGAGAGCTGACCGGGGTCGAGGGAAGGGCCCTGACCTGCTCGACCGTGAAGCCGATGGGGCTGCCTCCCGAAGCGCTCGGTTCGCTCTGTCGCAAGCTCTCCCTGGGCGGGATCGACGTGATCAAGGACGACCACGGGCTCGCGGACCACCCCTTCTGCCCGTTCGCCGACCGCGTGCGCGCGTGCCTCGAGGCGACGGCGGAGGCGGCTGGGACGACGGGGCGGCGTGCGATCTACGTCCCGAACCTGATGGGGACGCCGGCCGTCGTCATAGAGCAGGCCACGCTGGCCCGACGGCTCGGCGTCGAGGCGGTGATGGTCGCGCCGATGCTGCTCGGCCTTCCGTTCCTCAACCAGCTCGTCCGGAGGATCGACGTTCCCGTGCTCGCACATCCTGCGCTCGGGGGTGCACAGCGGATCTCACCGCTGGCGCTCTTCGGTGTCCTGTATCCGCTGTACGGAGCCGACGGCGTCATCTTCACGAGCTTCGGCACGCGCTTCAGGCACACGCGGGAGGAGTGCGCGGCCCTGGCGCGCGAGCTCCGCAGCCCGCGGGCGCGCGTCCGTTCGGCGCTCCCGATCCCGGCAGGAGGGATCGAGGTGGAGCAGGTCGACGATGTTCTCGACGTCTACGGAGAGGAAACGATGCTGCTGATCGGCGGCAGCCTCCTCGAGGCAGGCGACAGGCTGCTCGAGCGGGCCAGGGAGTTCGTCGAGCGCGTGGCGCGGCATCCTTACCATTCATGAAGGCGCATGTACCTCAGACCGGGTCGTTTCGTTGGGAAGGAATCGAGGTGCGGCGGTACGCGAAGGACGGGACGCACTTCGAAAGTGTGACGCGGCAGGTGCTGTTCGAGGCGGGCGGCTCGGAGCTCCGCTATTTCGAGATCGAGCCCGGTGGCCACTCCGCGCTCGAGCGCCACGACCATATACACGCGGTCATGGTCGTCCGGGGATCGGGCCGCTGCCTCGTCGGGGCGGAGATCCACGATCTCGGGACGAACGACCTGGTCTCGGTTCGGCCGGGCACCTGGCATCAGTTCCGGGCGACGGATGCCGAGCCACTCGGGTTCCTCTGCCTCGTCCCCTCAGACCGGGACCGGCCACGGCGTCCTGATGAAGCAGACCTCGCGGCTCTCCGCTCCAACCCCGCGGTCGCGGCCTTCATCAGGGTCTAGCGTCACCGACGCAGCGGAAGCCCAGGTTCCCCGTCGAGGAGTCCGGGGTGTTGGCGCTGCGGGCTGCGACGCGGTACCGACGGCAATACGACTCGTGGCAGAGGTACGACCCGCCGCGCATCACCTTCGCCTCGCCGTGCTTCGGCCCGTGCGGGTTCGTCCGCTTCTCGCGCGTGTGGAACGTCGGGTGGAACCAGTCCGAGCACCACTCCCAGACGTTGCCCGTCATGTTGAAGAGCCCGTAGCCGTTCGGCGGGAACTCGTCGACCGGACACGTTCCCGCGAACCCGTCCGCCTCGGAGTTCTCGGCCGGAAAGCGCCCCTGCCAGACGTTCATCCGATGCTCGCCGCCGGGCTCGAGGTCGTCCCCCCAGGGAAAGCGCTTCCCGGAGAGCCCCCCGCCGGCCGCGTACTCCCACTCCGCCTCAGTCGGCAGGCGCGCACCCGCCCAGGCGCAATAAGCCTGTGCGTCGTTCCAGGAAACGTGGACAACCGGGTGGCTCGCTCGTTCGGCAACCGACGAGTCGGGCCCCTCGGGATGCCGCCAGTCGGCGCCCTCGACCTGGCGCCACCATGGTGCCTTGGCGACGGCGCGCGTTGCGGGGAAGTCTTCGGGGAGGAAGCCGCCGAACACGAACGACCATCCGAAGCGCTCTGCTTCAGTGACGTAGCCCACCTCGTCGACGAAGGCGGCGAACCGGGCGTTCGGCGTACAGGTCGATCAGGAGCGAGCTTCACGCGACGCGGCGGCCCTTCGCCATCGTCGGGGTATCCGAGACGGTCGTTCGTTCCCATGACGAACTCGCCACCGGAAAGCGATACGAAGCCCGACACGTTGCCGCCTGAAGTCCCGATCGAGTGAGGGTATAGCGCCGAACGACCTGGTCTGCGTTCAACGAGGGCGACCGGGACACGCGCGGATATCCTCTGGCCACGCGGGCGTGGCGGAACTGGCAGACGCGACGGGTTTAGGTCCCGTTGGGTGAAAGCCCTTGGAGGTTCGAGTCCTCTCGCCCGCATTGCAAAGACGCGAACGCGTCGCGCAGCGGACGCCGGAGGCGGCCGCGAAGGCTCGTCGAGCCCAGCAGGGCTCGACAAAGACGCGAACCCGTCGCGCAGCGGGCGGCCAGAGGCCGATCGCGAAGGCTCGTCGAGCCCGCCAGGTTCGACAAGGCCCGCGCGAGACGGGTCGCCCGGCGGGGATACACTCGATGCCGGGCCCCGTAGCTCAGCGGATAGAGCGGCAGACTTCGAATCTGCGCGCGGAGGTTCGACTCCTCCCGGGGCCATCTGCGTGGACGGTGGATGCGGAAGACGACGATCGGAGGTCCGAAGATGAAGGCTGAGAGCACGCACAATTCCACGGTGGCAGAGCGGTACGCCGCCGGAAGAGCGCTGCGCAGGAGGTGCCGCGATCGAGTCACGCGACCTTCGAGCCGGCGGCCGATCGACCCGACCCGGTCGCGATCCTCGAGGAACAGGCGACGACCCGTGTGCCGCAGCTTGTTCCGATCCGCTACGGGCGCATGGCGGTCTCCACGTTCACCTTTCTCCGTGGCGCTGCCGCGGTTATGGCCGCAGACCTGGCAGGAACGCCGACGAGCGGGCTCCGCGTCGAGGCCTGCGGCGACTGCCACCTCTCGAACTTCGGGATCTTCGCCACCCCTGAGCGCAACCTCGTCTTCGACCTGAACGACTTCGACGAGACACTCCCCGCGCCGTTCGAATGGGATGTGAAGCGGCTGGCAGCGAGTCTTGTCGTCGCCGGCCGCTCGGCCGGCTTCTCGAAGAAGCAGTGCGCGACGACTGCGCGGTCCTGCGTCGAGTGGTACCGGGCCAAGATGCTGAACTACGCGCCGATGGGATACCTCGATATCTGGTACTCCCGCCTCGACATCGGAGCGATAACGAACTCGCTCCAGCTGAGCCGGGAGCAAGCCAAGCGGGTCGACAAGACGGTGCAGAAGGCACAGACACGCACGAGCCTCGGCTCGCTCGCCAAGTTCGCCGAGCGCACGAACGGGTCGTTCCGGATCAAGGACGCCCCGCCCCTCATCCAGCATCTCGACCTGCCTGACCTCGACGAGGTGATCGCATCGGCTTTCGTGCAGATGAAGGAGTCGATAGCTGACGACCGCAAGCAGCTCCTCGCCCGGTACGACTTCGTCGACATCGCCCTCAAGGTCGTCGGCGTCGGCAGCGTCGGCACCCGCGCGTTCATGGTGCTGATGATCGGCAAGGGCGACGAGGATCCGCTGTTCCTGCAGTTCAAGGAGGCCCAGCCATCGGTGCTCAAGCCGTATGCGGGCGCAAGCCAGTATTCCCACCACGGCGAACGCGTCGTCTGTGGTCAGCGGCTGAGTCAGGCCGCGAGCGACATCTTCCTCGGCTGGGTGAATGGTCCGAAGGATCCGAACATCCACTACTACTTCCGCCAACTGCGCGATATGAAGGGCTCGTTCGAGACCGAAGGGATGACTGCAGACGGTCTCACCGTCTACGCACAGGTCTGCGGCGCCGCACTGGCGCGCGCGCACGCGCGCTCGGGGGAGGCGGCGACGATCGCGGGGTATCTCGGAAGCCGGGACACGTTCGACCGCGCAATCGTCGCGTTCGCGGAGGCATACGCCGACCAGACCGAGCGCGACCACGCCACACTCGTCGAGGCGATCCGTTCCGGCAGGATCGAGGCCCAGGAAGGCATCTGATCGTTAGAATCGGCGCCCGTCATGGCGACGGAGACGAAGCACTTTCCAACGATCGACGAGCAGTACGAGACCGGACGCGCGCTACGCGACGATACGCCGCGTACGAGTCATGCAGAGTACGAGGCCCAGGCAGCCCGCACCGATCCGATCGCGATTCTCGAGGAGCAGGCGAAGACCCGCGTGCCCGCACTCGTTCCGATCAGATACGGCCGGATGGCACCATCCCCGTTCACCTTCCTGCGCGGCGCGGCGGCGATCATGGCTGCCGACCTCGCCGGGACGCCGACGAGCGGGATCCGCGTCGAGGCCTGCGGCGACGCTCACCTCTCGAACTTCGGCTTCTTCGCGACGCCCGAGCGCAACCTGATCTTCGACCTGAACGACTTCGACGAGACGCTTCCCGCGCCGTTCGAATGGGACGTCAAGCGCCTGGCTGCCAGCATCTTCGTCGCCAGCAGGGCGAACGGGCATGGGAAGAAGGAGAGCCGGACCGCTGCTCGTGGCTCGGTCGAGTTCTACCGGACGCACATGCTTCGCTACGCGCCGATGGGCCACCTCGACACCTGGTACTCCCGCCTCGACGTTGCGATGGCGGACGAACTGGTCGTTCTCACCCCGAAGGCCCGGAAGAACCTCGACGAGGCGATCCAGAAGGCCCGGAGACGGACGAGCGTCCAGGCGATGACGAAGTTCACCGAGAAGGTGAACGGCGTCTACCACATCAAGGACGACCCACCGCTCATCCAACACGTCGACTTCGACGACCTCCATGCGTTGGTGGACTCTGCGTTAGCCCAGATGACGGAGTCGCTGGGCTCGCTCCGGCATCGGCTGCTCGCGCGGTACAGGTTCAGGGACATTGCCCTCAAGGTCGTGGGCGTCGGCAGTGTCGGAACGCGCGCCTACATGGTGCTCATGACCGGCAAGAACGACCGCGACCCGCTCTTTCTCCAGCTGAAGCAGGCGGAGGCGTCGGTCGTCGAGCCGTATGCGGGCCAGAGCGAGTATCCCAATCACGGGCAGCGGGTCGTCTGTGGTCAGCGGGTGATGCAGGCGGCGAGCGACGTCTTCCTCGGCTGGTTCGTCAGCCCGGTGGACGAGACCCGCCATTTCTACTTCCGTCAGCTGCGCGACATGAAGGGCGGAATCGTGATCGACGGGCTATCGCCGAAACGGTTCAGGCTCTATTCCGAAGCCTGTGGCGCCGCCCTCGCACGCGCCCACGCTCGCTCTGGTGTCGCCGCGACGATCGCCGGGTATCTCGGCAAGGGAGACGACTTCGACCGTGCGATCGCCGAGTTCGCCGAGGCGTATGCCGGCCAGACCGAGCGCGATCACGCCGCCCTCGTCGAGGCGATCCGGTCAGGGAGGGTCGACGCGCTCGAAGGCGTCTGATCTTCGGGCCCAGAGGCTTGATGTGAAATGGGCGTGCGTCTGGGGAGCCGCCTGCACCAAGGAGCGTGGTCGACTCGATCGGTGGCAAGGCTGGTGGCCTTGGTGCCGATCGCGGCGGCCGCGATCCGCCGCGTGTAGGCCCTCATCCAGGCGTGCGGTCATTCCACATCAAGCCTCTAGCTCGTGAGTCCCGAGATGCCGTTTCGCAGCAGCGAAAGGGCCAGCAGAACGATGATCGCTGCGGCGATCATCATCACGTGAGCGACGAGCCAGTCGTGCAGGCGGTTCAGCATGTTCTCAGTCCATGTGCGCGCGACGAGCAGCATGACCATCGCGACGAGGAGCGGGAGCAGCGACACGAGGGCGAAGAAGAGCCACTCGACGATGTACTCGGCCGCGCTCGGGTCGAGCTCGGAGATCGTCTTCAGCGCGAGCGGGATGAATCCGCCAGGGTTTGCGAGCGTGGCACCGGCTGCGACGACGGCGATGGCGGGCGACGACGCAAGCTTGCCCATCCGAGCGACCATCCCGTCGAGCTTCCTCTGGTCGACCGGCTTCCGCGCGAGCCGGACCGCGATCAGGAGTAGAGCAAGGCCGACGATCACGTCGATGACCGCGACCCAGGTCTTCGGACTGGAGGGCGTGCTCGACGCAGCCACGTCGCCGATCACGAACGCCGCGACAACGCCGATCACGAGCGTGATACCGAAGGCTCCGAGATAGAACCAGAGGCCCGTACGGAGCGGACGGTCGCCGAGAACGAGGGCCAGCACGGAGAACGTGAGCGTCGTCGGCTACACCATGGCGGCGAGCGCGATGAGAACCAGCTCAGCGTTGATCCATCCCATCGTCGTCTACGACGCCGCGGGCTCAGCCGCCTGCCCGGCCGAAGCTGGCGCTGGAGCTGGCGCAAGTCGGGCCGACACGACGTACGAGACCACGACCGCGACGATCACGAGCGGCGTCAGCGCGAGTCCGTCGGCTTCGAGGAAGAGGATGACGAGGAGAACCGACGTCAGCGGCAGGCCGAGCATCGCCACGGTCAGCGCGCCGATCCCCATGGCGACGCCCGCGATCATCGGGAGCCCGGGCAGGTGCGAGAGCGCGATCCCAAGCGTGGCCCCGATGAACATGCCAGGGAACACTGGCCCACCACGGAAGCAGCTGAGAGACAGCGAATACGCCAGGCCTTTGCAGACTACGAGCAGCACCAGGGCGCCGACCGTCCACCCGGCTGCGTTCTCGATCAGGGAGGGACCCGCGTCCTGCCCCGAAAAGAGCATCTCCGAGGAATCCCTTCCGGATCCCTCTGCGAACGCGATGGCGAGGCCCCCGATCGCCAGGCCCACGAGGGGCGTCAGGAGCACCATCCGTCGCTCGACGATCGGCTGGAGAAACAGCGCCAGCCGACGGATGACGGTGCCGAGGACCGCCCCGGCAAGGCCGATTCCGAGGGCCCAGCCGAACTCGGCGCCGTCCGGCGTACCGAAGGTCGGAATGTCCGGAACGGCGAGCGAGAACGTCCCGTACCCGGTCCAGCTGTCGAGTCCAACGAAGATGAGCGAGCCGATACCGGCGGCGAGCAGCCCCGGCACGAGCACGACCCCGAGCATCGCCCCACCGACCCCTGACGCCTCCATCAGCAGAAACGCGCCGACGAGGGGCGAACCGAGCAGTGTGGCAATCGCTGCGAAGCTGCCCGCGGCTCCGATCACGAGGCTCGCGGTCTCGGGCGCATCTCGCTTGATCAGGTAGATTGCGAGTATCCCGAGGCCGCTGCCGATTGCGATGAGCGGCGCTTCCGGGCCCAGCACGACCCCGAACCCGAGCGTCACGAACGCGGCGATGACGATTCCCGGAAGCTCGATCGGGACGGTCGGCGCCACCTTGAATCCCTCGGCGGGCTTGTGGCCGGAGGTTCCGGGCAGGTAGCGGATCGTCAGGCCTACCAGCAGTCCGCCGAGCGCGAGGACCGGAAGCGGCCACCATGTCGGCACCCCACTGAAGCCGAGGTCGTCGGGCAGTGTCGAGAAGGTGTACGTCTGAAAGCTCGCGACGGCCTTCAGGAAGAAATACGCGATTAACGCCACCGGCGCGCCGATCAAGGCGCCGAGGACGAGCAGCACCGCGTAGCTCCGGCTTCGGAGCAGCGCAACGGGGTCGGGCTGCGGTGCCGGCTGACCCGACACCGCCCGGGGCTCGCCCGAATCAGCCAAGGCCGCCGCGAGGCCGGGGCGCCCGCGGAAGCTCGCTAGCCACCGTCACCGGCGGCCCCGATCGCGCCTGCGGCGATCAGGTCTGCCGGGTGCACCCATTCGTCGGCGAGCGCAATTCCACCCGCGCGCACCATCGCGTCACGAAGCGGAATCGCCCAGCGATGCTCGAGCAGCGCGATCGCGGCAGAGGTGCCCGGCGGGATCGTGTCGGCGACGTACCACACCTCGTCCTCGTCGAACACGTGCCCGCTCTCGACCGCCTCGATCCCGGCTTCGGCGCCGATCTCCGCTCCCTCTTCGCCCGCCGCGCCGAGGCCGATGAGCGCGCCGGCGATCGCGCCGAACTCCTCGACCTCTTCCTGGCTGAGCTGTGTCGCGAGCGCCGCTTCGACCTCGCCATCGAGGCTCTTCGTCACGAACAGGAGATCGACCAGGCGAATCACGTCGTGCTCGCGAAGGCGCCTGACCTCTTCCATGATCTCGCCGGTGAAGTTCGGCTCGGCGAACCCCAGGACAAGCATCTGAACAGGTCCCAACGTCATGTACGTCTCCTTCGTCTCGTGCGGGGGTTTAGTGCACCACTACGAGGCGAGCAGCCTCTGCTTGGCAGCCTCGAACTCTTGCGGGGTCAGGACGCCCTGATCGGCCATTTCCTTGAGCTGCTGCAGCTGAGAGACCATGTCGGTCCCACCGGCTGCGGCCGGTGCGGGCGGAGGCGGTGGAGCCGCGGCCGGAGGAGGCGGCGGTGGCGCAGCCTGCTGACCCTGCTCTGCCTCGAGCTGTTCGAGACGCTCCTCGGTCTCGGCATCCTTCTGCTTCCCCTACGACACCTTCTTGCCCGCGTAGTAAGCGCCGCCGCCCACAACCGCGGCACGCATCAGGGGTCGTCGCCGTCTGAACATCGCTTCTCCTTTCCTTTAGGAGGCCGCGCCGTGCAGCGCTTCTTGCTGCTGCTGCTCGGTCTCCTTCGAGAGAGACGTCTTGAGAACGGTGGCACCATACGCGCTCAGCATCTCGACTGCCTCCTGAAGGCTCGTCCCTTACTTCTGGTCACGCGTCGTTAGGAGTCTGTCGATCCGACCCTGGGCCGCTGCACTTCCGCTTCGTCCCCCTCCCGGGCCGCGCAGGACGTAGGCGAACGCGACGGCGAGAAGCGCTCCCGCGATCGGGCCGGCGACGTAGACCCAGTAGTGCGAGAAGTCGCCGTTCGCGAGATCCGGCCCGAAGGAGCGCGCGGGGTTCATCGACGCACCGCTGATCGGGCTCGACCAGAAGCCCGCGAGGATGATGTAGCCAGCCACGGCGAGCGCTCCGAAGACGCCGATGTTCTGAGCGCCGGACGCCGTTCCGAGGATCGTGCTGACGAGGCCGAGCGTGAGCAGGAGCTCGAAGAGCATCGCCTCCCAGTTGCTGATCCCGCTGCCCGGCTCGGTCGCGGTCCCGCTCGAAGAGCCCGCAGGCCGCCTCGGTCGAAGGGACTATGTCCCGTTCGTGTCACTGACGACAAACGTGCCGCCTTCGAGGATGCTCACCGTCTCGATCGCCACGCCGGGAGACTACTGCCGGATCCGTGCCAGGAGCGAGAAGCCGGCCGCTACGAAGGCTGCCAGCACGAGCGCGGGCGCGATGAACGCGACCATCGGCACGCGCATGAGCACCACCGGGTCGTCACCCTCGAGGAAGCCCTGCTTGCGGGCGAACAGGAACGCGATCGGGATGCTCACGGCCCAGACGAGCGCTATCCAGGCCGCCGCCGGCATCACTCTCGGATACGGAGCAGGTCCCCCTCGCGGATCCCGGCCCGGGTGAACGCGCCTCGGTTGACCTCGAGCGCGGCCGAGTACGTGACCCCCGGATCGTAGACGGGGCACGGCTCGGAACGGCAGGGCGCCATGTCGAGGATCCGTAGGATCGTCCCGTCGCCATCCATGAAGGCGATCGAGAGCGGGACGAGCGTGTCCTTCATCCAGTAGCTCCCCGTCGACGGCTCGCCGTAGACGAACAGCATCCCGGCATCCTCGGGCAGCGACGTCCTACCCATCAGGCCACGGGCCCGCTCGTCACCGGAGTCGGCCACCTCGACCGCGAACTGGGTGTCGCCGTTGCTCGTCTCGACGACCGCGGTCGACACGCCGCCGGAGCAGCCGGCGAAGAGGACGAGAATCGCGACCAGAGCGGGTCGCATCTTGTGAGTCAGCGGATGCCGCTGTCGTACGTGATTGAGATCCGCGAGAAGGCGTGGGCGCGCACCCTTACCGCTACCGGCGGCGCGTAGGGTGGCGCCCCGGCATTCGGCGATACCGGCTCGAGGACGTACCGACCTGCTGCGAGCCGCACACGGAACCGACCCTCCGCTCCGGAGCGCACGGTCGCAACGACCTTCCCGCCCGGTTTGCGAATCCTGATCGTCGCCGCGAGCGGTCGATCTGGACACGGCACGCCCTCCTGGACGACGGGGCACATCGGTCCGACGGTGACCCGACCCCGGATCCCCGAGTCGATCGGAGCGGCTGCACTGGCACCGCAGGCGACGAGTGCGAGAGCCACGGCGACGAGCGCTGACAGACGGAACACGGTCATATCGTGCCACGTCGAACGCGGCGGGGGCCCGATGGCTCCGGGCCCCCTCGCACTCCGCTGATCCGCTGGCTCAGCGTTTGGCACGCGTCGCTCGTGGAATCGGTGGGTAGGGTTCGAAGCTGGATGGCACACCTCTCCGCTTCTTTCAGCGCCACGTTGCGGGTGCACGTGGATGACCGGCCGGGCGCGTTCGCCGAGCTCGCGCGGGCGGTCGGTGACGCGGGTGGGTCGCTCGACGCGATCGACCTCGTGCGGGTGGAAGCGGGCCGCAAGGTGCGGGATGTGACGGTGTTCGCGCAGGACGCGAGTCACGTGGAGCGGATCGTCGGCGCGGTCCGCTCGGTGCCCGGGGTCGAGGTGGATCGGGTGTCGGATCGGACGTTTCTGATGCATCTCGGCGGGAAGCTCGAGATGGTCGCGAAGTCGCCGCTGAAGACCCGCGAAGACCCGCGATGACCTGTCGATGGCCTACACGCCGGGGGTGGCGAGGATCTGCGAAGCGATCGTCGAGGATCCGGACTCGGTGTGGAACATGACGATCAAGCGCAACACGGTGTGTGTCGTGACGGACGGGACGGCGGTGCTGGGGTTGGGGGATATCGGCCCGGAGGCGTCGCTCCCGGTGATGGAGGGCAAGGCCGTGCTGTTCAAGGAGTTCGCCGGGATCGACGCGTTCCCGATCGCGCTAGCAACCCGGGATACGGATGAGATCGTGCGGTCGGTGGCGGCATTCGCCCCGGTGTTCGGCGGGATCAACCTGGAGGACATCTCGGCGCCTCCCTGTTTCGAGATCGAGCGGCGTCTTCGCGAGCAGCTCGACATCCCGGTCTTCCACGACGACCAGCACGGCACCGCGATCGTTGTCTACGCGGCGCTCCTGAACGCCCTGCGTGTGGTCGGCAAGAAGCCTGGCGAGGTAAAGGTCGTCCTGACGGGTGTCGGGGCGGCCGGGGTCGCGGTGACGAAGATCCTGCTCGAGGCGGGCGTGCGGCACATCGTCGGGTGCGACCGCAAGGGCGCGATCCACCGCTCCCGGACGGATCTCGGCCCGGCCAAGCGGGAGTTCGCGGACCTCACCCACCCCGGTGACGAGCGGGGCACTCCCGACCAGCTTCTGCGCGATGCTGACGTGTATGTTGGCCTCTCCGTCCCGGGCGCCGTCTCGGCCGAGGGGATCCGGTCGATGGCCCCGGACGCGATCGTCTTCGCGATGGCCAATCCGACCCCCGAGGTGGCGCCTGAGGAGATCGCCGACTCGGTCGCGGTGCTCGCGACGGGCCGCTCGGACTACCCCAACCAGATCAACAACGTGCTCGCGTTTCCCGGCGTGTTCCGCGGCGCTCTCGACGTGCGCGCCACCGACATCACCGAATCGATGAAGCTCGCAGCCGGCCGCGCGATCGCCGACACCGTCACCGACGAGGAACTCTCACCCGAGTACATCATCCCGTCCGTCTTCAACCGCGACGTCGTCCCACACGTCGCCAAGGCAGTTGCGGACGCGGCCGACGAAGCCGGCGTCGCACGGCGCCACCAGGGAGGCGAGTGAGCCATGGAAGACTCTTCCCACGTCGTCACGATCTGGAGCGACTACATCTGACCGTACTGCTACGTCGGCCTCGAGCGGGCGACGTGGCTGGCGCGCCGGTTCGGCGCCGAGATCGAGTGGCTTCCCTTCGACCTCCACCCGGAGTACCCGCCCGAAGGCATACCCAGGACGGAACTGAACGCGCGCTACGGCGACGAGCACGGGGAGCAGGTGCGGGCAATGGTCGAGGCGAGCGGCTACACGTACAACCCGCCGGCAGATGTCGTTCCGAACTCGCACGCCGCACTCGAGGTGACGGAGCTGGCCCGTGACAGGGGGCTCCACGAGACCGTCCACACGCATCTGATGGACGCCTACTGGTCAGAGGCCCAGAACATCGGCGACCGCGAAACCCTTCTCGATCTCGTGTCCGAGGCGGGCCTCGACAGGGCCGAGGCGGCCGAGGCGCTCGCCGACGGGCGCTACCGCGATCGCATCGCAACGGCCACACGCGAGGCCAACCTCTCCGGCATCAATGCGATCCCCGCGTTCGTGCTCGATGCGCGCATGCTCCTCGTCGGCGCGTATCCTCATGAGACGTTCGAGCGCGCGTTCGCGCAGCTCGAGGAGATGACGAAGGAGAACTGACGTGGCAAGCGTGAAGATGATCCTGCTTGGCGCCAAGATGGCCAAGCAGACGTGGGACCGCATCCCTGCGGAGCAGAAGCAGCGCATGATGGAGGGCGCGATGACCACGGTGAAGACGCACGGGCCCGTCGTCGCGAAGAAGGTCGCGGATACCACCCGCGTCTACGGCCCGGCGATGGCGAAGAAGGCGAGCGACGCCGCCACGAAGGCCGTGGAGAAGGCCCGCAAGGGTCTGTAGCCACCCACCCGCTTGTCCACCTGGCTCGTCGTCGTCCACCTGCTCGCCGCGTGCGTGTGGGTCGGTGGAACGGTTGCGCTCGTGTTCGCCGGCGTCCCCGTACTGCGCCGCCTCCCCGCCGAGCAGCGCGCGACGACCGTGCGCGCCCTCGGCCGCCGCTGGAAGCCGATCGGGTGGGGATCGCTCGCCGTCCTCGGCGCAACCGGGATCTGGCTCGCGTTCGGCTACTGGGGCGCGGACAGCTCGCAGGCTCTCTTCCACACCCGTTCCGGCCACATCCTCGTCGCGAAGGCGATCCTCTTCATCGTCCTCGTGACCGCAGCCGCGCTCCACGACTTCGTGATCGGGCCTCGGCTCAACCGCCAGATCCGCGAGAGCCGCCCGCGCACGCTCTACCGGCCGATGCAGGCGATCGGCTGGGTGACCTTTGCGGCGACGGTCGCGCTGCCCGTCCTCGGCGTCCTGCTGACCAACTAGCCACCCCCTGGCCGGCCGCCAGGTGCGGCTGACAGCGCCCGTAGGGCACGTTTGTCGCTGCAGATGAGGTCAGCCGCCGCAGATCATGGGTCTGAGGACGTCTTTGAGGACACCATGAGCCCACCCGACACCGATACCACCGCATCGCCCGGCCCGCCACGCATGTCCGTCGGTCGGTGGCGTGGCGCCGACGAGAAGGAGCAGCTTCTCCGTTACGTCCAGCCAGGGCTGATCGGCCTCATCGACGGCACGATCTCGACCCTTGCACCGATTTTCGCGGCCGCGTACGTCGCGGGAAGCCACGCTGCCTTGCTGATCGGTCTCGCAGCGGCACTCGGAGCTGCAATCTCCATGGGTCTCTCGGAGGCGCTTTCGGACGACGGCGAGCTGACCGGAAGGGGTGGCTCGACGGCACGCGGCCTGATCACGGGGGGCGCGACGTTCTTGGGTGGGGCCTTCCACACGCTCCCGTTCCTGATCCCGAATGTCCAGCTTGCGCTCACGGTCGCGTACGTCGTCGTCGCCATCGAGCTCGTCCTGATCGCCATCGTGCGGAAGCGGTTTCTCCGTGTCTCGCTGACCGTGTCATTGATCCAGGTGACCCTCGGTGGCGTGATCGTCTCCGTCGTAGGAGTCCTCATCGGCCACGGCTGAGCCCTGCCCCCGGCCTCGATCGTGCAGTCGACGAGACCGACGCACGACCTGCGTTCGGGTCAGAACCAGCCGCGCTTACGGAAGAAGAGGAAGAGCGCCGCGAACGCGAGCAGCTGGCTGCCGATCCCGAGCACGAGGAACGCTGGCAGACCGCCGACGTTCCTGACCATCCAGCCGAAGTTCTGGCCGAAGAAGCCAGTGATGAAGGTCAGCGGAAGGAAGATCGTGGCCACCGCGGCGAGCTGCTTCATCACCGAGTTGAGGCGGTTCGAGACGGTCGAGAGGTACACGTCCATGGCGCTCGAGAGCAGGTCGCGGTAGCTGTCGATCGTGTCCGTGAGCCGGATCAGGTGGTCGTAGACGTCGCGGAAGTAGTGCTCGGCAGCCTCGGTCATTCCGGGGATCTCGAGCACGCCCGAGGTGACGCTCGTGAACAGGTCGCGTTGCGGGGCGACGACGCGTCGGAGGTTCACGAGCCGTCGCTTCATGGCGAAGACCTGCTGGAGCTGGCGGTCGTCGGGCCGGTGGAAGATGCTCTCCTCGAGCTCGTCGATCCGATCGTCGAAGTCCATGAGCAGCGGGAAAAAGCTGTCGACGAGAGCGTCCGCGATCAGGTAGAGGTAGGTCACCGAGTGAACGCGCTCGGGCGGACGCCGGGCGATGCGCTCCTGGGCGTTCGTGAACGCCCCGCAGGAATCCTTTCTGACCGTTACGAGGAAGTGCTCCGAGTAGAAGCAGTGCACCTCCACGAGGTCGTCCTCGTCGGGTGTGGCCCCGTAGATGACGAGAAAGATGTAGTGGTCGTACTCGTCGGCCTTCGGTCGCTGGCCGAACTTGATGGCGTCCTCGATGGCAAGGGGATGAAAGCCGAAAACGTCGCCGACGAGCCGCATCTCCTGATCGGCAACGTCATGGAGGTCGAGCCAGAAGAACTGCTCGTCGTTCCACAGCTCGACGAGCGTCTCTCGCTCGATCGGAATCTCGTTCGATGCGCCGGCACCGATGACGAGGGTCGCCATGGCGCCACATTCGCCGTCCGAGCGGGTGATGCCTCCTAGAGCCAGAGGCTGTCTAGCTACGCTGATTCCATGAGCTCGTCGATCAATCTCTTCACGATCAGGGGAATCCGGATCGGGATCAACTGGAGCTGGATCCTGATCGCCGCCCTGCTCGTCTGGACGCTCGCGACGGGGATCTTCCCGAGCCGCAACGGTGGGCTCACCGAGACGACGTACTACGCGATGGCGTTCGTCGCCGCCGCGCTCTTCTTCATCTCGATCCTGGCCCACGAGCTCGGGCACGCGTTCCAGGCACAACACGAGGGGATGGAGATCGACGGAATCACGCTCTGGCTCTTCGGTGGGATCGCGAAGTTCAGGGGGATGTTCACGTCGGCGGGGGCTGAGTTTCGAATCGCGATCGCGGGGCCGGCCGTCTCGCTCGCGATCGGCCTCGGGTGCGCTGCGGTAGCGCGCGTCGCCAATCTGCCGGAGCCAATCGACGGGGTCGTCGCCTGGATCGGCTACATCAACCTGCTCCTGCTCGTCTTCAACCTCCTGCCGGCGCTTCCGCTGGACGGCGGGCGCGTGCTTCGGTCGGCTCTGTGGAAGGTCAAGGGTGACTTTCGCTGGGCGACGATGATCGCCGCGAACATCGGGCGCGGGATCGGTGCCCTCCTGATCGCGGCCGGGGCCTTCATGCTGATCTTCCGCGAGCAGTACGGCGGCGTGTGGTTCGCCTTCATCGGCTGGTTCGTCCTCTCCGCGGCCTCGGGCGAGCTGCGCTACCTGACCGTTCGCGACGCGTTCGGCGGGCTTCGCGTGCGAGACGTCATGACCCGCGAGCCCCTCACGGCCCGGGCGGGGTCGACGCTCAGGGAGTTCGCAAACGAGGTGCTCGCCTTCGGCTACCACGAGGCCTACCCGGTCATCCGCGACGGTGTCGCGGTGGGGCTTCTGCGCCTGGATCGCGTCGCGGGCTCCCCGCGCGACTCGTGGGACGACATCCGCGTCGTCGATCTGATGGAGCCGCTCGACCAGGTGATCGTGCTGCGCGAGGACGGACTCGCGGTCGATGCTGCCGCAGAACTCGCGGAGGACGGAGCCGCGCCGGCAATCGTCCTGGCGGACGGTCGGCTCGTGGGTCTTGTCTCACTCGCCGACGTGACCGGGGCGCTGCAGGTGGAGCGTCCGCGCAAGCTCGCCGTATAGCATCGATCGCATGGCTCAGAACGATGATCCGGTCGTCATCGTGGGCGGCTGCCGGACCGCGATCGGCCGCTTCGGCGGTGGTCTGAAGGACGTCGACGCGTACGAGCTCGGGGCCGCGGTCATCCGGGAGGCGCTCGCGCGATCGGGCGTCGACGCAGCCTCTGTCGACGAGGTCGTCATGGGTCAGGTCGGTCAGGTCGGGGCCGACGCCTACAACGCCCGGCGCTGCGCGATCACCGCGGGGATTCCGCCCTCGTCGACCGCGATGAACGTGAACCGGTTGTGCTCCTCCGGCTTGCAGGCGATCATCACTGGGGCGCAGGAGATCCTGACCGGACAGGCCGACGTCACCGTCGCCGGGGGGGACGAGTCGATGAGCCGGCAGCCGTTCCTCGAGTACGGCGCTCGTGACGGCTGGCGGCTCGGTGAGCGACGGCTCGTCGACGGGACACTCTCCCTCGTCACCGACCCGTTCGGGGGGTACCCGATGGGCTACACGGCTGAGCTCGTCGCCGAACGGTACGGCGTCACCCGCGAAGAGCAGGATGTGTTCGCGACCCGTAGCCAGGAGCGCGCGGTCGCGGCGATCGAGGCCGGACACTCCGACGCCGAGATCGTTCCGATCCCCGTGCCGCGGGCGGACGAGCCGTTCGCACGAGACGAGCACCCGAGGGCGGGGACGACAGTCGAGGCGCTGGCGAAACTCCGGCCGGTCTTCCGGGAGGGCGGCACGGTGACGGCCGGCAACTCAGCGGGGATCAACGACGGCGCGGCGGCGGTCGTCCTGATGCGAGAGTCCGAGGCAGCACGCCGCGGGTTGACGCCACGCTTGCGTCTCGTCTCCTGGGCGGTGAGCGGGATCGAGCCCGAGGTGATGGGATACGCGCCCGCGTTCGCGATCCCAAAGGCACTCGAGAAGGCCGGCCTCACGCTCGACGAGATCGATCTCGTCGAGCTGAACGAAGCCTTCGCCGCGCAGGCCGTGGCAGTGGTGCGCGACGTTGGTCTCGACCCCGCGAACGTGAACGTCTCGGGCGGCGCGATCGCGCTCGGCCACCCCATCGGGGCCACAGGGGCGATTCTCACGGTGAAGCTCCTCCACGCGCTGGAGCGGCTCGGCAAGCGCCGGGGAATCGTCACGATGTGCATCGGCGGCGGCCAGGGGATGGCTGCCGTCTTCGAACGCAAGGAGTGAAGCAAGGAGCGAAGCGACGCGCAGCGGACGGCAAAGCCGGCCGCGTAGTCCAGGCCGCGGAGCGGCCGTATCCCCCGCGGGCAAGGAGCGAAGCGACGCGCAGCGGACGGCAAAGCCGGCCGCGAAGAGTCAGGCCGCGGAGCGGCCGTATCCAACCAGCGCAGCTACAGAGGAGGCCCTGCCAGCGGGCCTCTGACGCTCTCGAGCGCCATCCCAACTGCGAGCACGCGCTCGTCCTCGAACCGACGCCCGACAAGCTGCACGCCGATCGGGAGGCCGTCTTCGCTCACCGTGAACGGAACCGCCAGCGCCGGCGACCCCGTGAGATCGAACGGGATCGTCGATCGCATCGCCGCTCTGGGCGTCCGCGGCTCGCCGCGGATGACGACTTCCGTCGCGCGGTGGCCGTGTGCGGGAACGAGCCCGGCCGGACAGAGAAGAAGGTCGTAGCGGCGAAAGAGCTCGGCAATGCCGCTGCGAAGCAGCTCGACCGCGTTCTCGGCCGCGACGTAGTCCTCGAGCGGCGGTGCGACCCGCTCGACGACACGCTCGCGAAGCGCTGGATAGAGATCGTCCGCCCGCTCGCCAATCACCTCGTCGAAGTAGAGGCTCGTCTCGGTTCCGAAGAGCACGATCGTCAGGACGTTCCAGTCGTGGGCCTGGAGCGCAGGAATAGGGACCGGCTCGACCGTGGCGCCGAGGCCCTCGAGAGCTCCTGCAGCCCGTTCGACGACACGAACCACCTCGGCGTCGACAGGGCCGAAGCTCTCCGTGTCGAGGGCGATTCTCAGGCCCGCGAGCGATTGCGGTGCCTCCGACACGCCGGGACGAGGCGCCGGGACGCAGTGCCAGTCGCGGCCGTCCGGGCCTGCAAGGACGGAGAGCCCGAGTGCGACGTCCTCGACGTTCCGGGCGAGCGGGCCGACGTGCATGTAGCGCAGCGCCGTGGCGGGCCAATGTCCAGTCAGCGGCACGAGCCCGTGGGTCGGCTTGAGGCCGGCGATGCCGCAGTAGGCCGCCGGGAGCCGGATCGAGCCGCCGAGATCGCTCCCGATGCCGAGCGGTGAGAGCCCTGCCGCGATCGCCGAGGCCTCTCCTCCGCTCGACCCGCCGGCTGTCCGGTCGAGGTTCCACGGGTTGCGCGTCAGACCGAACACCCGGTTGTCGGTCTCCCACCAGAGCACGAATTCGGGAACGTTCGTCTTGCCGAGCGGTATGGCGCCCGCTTCGAGCATCCGCGTCACGACAGTCGCATCGGCGGACGGAACGTGGTCGGCGAAGAGCCGCGAGCCACGCGTCGTGCGGACTCCGGCGGTGTCGAGCGAGTCCTTGATCGTGAATGGCACGCCGTGGAGCGGCCCGAGCTCGTCACCCCGGAGAACTGCGTGCTCCGCCTCGCGAGCCCGCTCCTCGGCCGACTTGATCGGCGTGACGATCGCGTTGAGGGTCGGGTTGAGCGCGTCGGCGCGCTCACGATGGGCTCGAACGACCTCAACAGGAGAGAGATCCTTCGTCCGGATCCGGGCAGTGAGCTCCGCCGCTCCGAGCGACGTGATCGCCGCTACATCCACGCTCAGCCGATTTCGAGGACGAGCTTCCCGAAATGCGCCCCCGACTCCATGCGCTCGTGCGCCGCCGCTGCCTCCGCGAGCGGCCGGACGCTGTCGATGACCGGCTTCCA
>JBBQXH010000004.1:0-22331 GCA_038209835.1 Gaiellales bacterium
TACCACCGCCACGGACATGCTGCTCGAGTTCGCGGACGAGCTGAAAGCCCAGGGCGTCAACCTCACCTTCGCTCGGGTCAAGACGAAGCTCGCGCAGATCTTCCGGCGCTGTGGGCTCGTCGATGTGATCGGCGAGAATGGCATCCACACCAGCCTGCACGGAGCGGTCGACGACTACCTGCGCGGGCACCCCGACGCCGGTCGTACGTGATCCTCGTCAGGAGCAGTGGCCCGCGCCGGGCGGCGGGACGTCCAGTGCGGGGTTCCAGTCGAAGAACCCCACTGGGCGGAGCTGGAAGCCGCAGCGCGTCACGGGCATGACCGGCCAGTCCTCGAGGCGAGGGAAATGGTGGACCCCGAAGACGTACCAGAGCACGAGATCCTCGTCGAGCAAGTTTCGGTCGGCGGCCGTCCAGCGGGGGAGCCCGTCGCCGCCCGGATGCTGGAAGGGATACTCGCCGGCGGGATAGCGCTCGTCCTCCCTGTAGGGCGTGACCCAGACGTTGTAGTCGAGGAATCCTGCACGGCGGCGGATGACCGAGTCCGGCTGCTGCATCGGCCGGACGTTCTCTCCGGGGATGAGCTCGTAGGCAACGGGATCGCCGACGCGGTTTTCCCGTGCACGGTTCTCGACGCGAAAGCGCCGCGCCGTCTCGGGCGAGAGGTGTCTGCGGGCCTGCGACTCGCGCTCATAGGTCAGGCGCTGCGCGCGGAAGGCCGTGCCGTCCGGATTGCCCGAGGCCCACGGCTCGCAGACGGCCTCGGAGTCGTAGGCGACGTTCGCGGTACCGTCGACGTCGAGGTCGAGCCGGGCGCAGAAGAAGTGCTGGTGGTTGCTCGTGACAACGCCATCGCCGATCAGCAGCGAGTACGGCGAGCGCTCGTCGTCGACCCAGCCGGCGGAATGAACGATCCCGGTCAGCTTCGATTCGAACTCCCAGGACGCATCCTGGTTGAAGTACCAGAAGTACCCGTACTCGTAGTTGCCGACGGTCACGAGCGAGGAGATCACGAGGCGGCGCGCGCGAGCCCGGTCGACCCGACCCGAGTGGTCGTCCGTGTGCTTCCACAGGAGACCGACGTCCTCTTCGTGGATACAGATCGCCTTCGGGATCGTCAGCGGCTCGCCTGCCCAGGTGTTCGTGACGCCGTCGAGGTAGGCGATCTCCCCCAGGCAATCGCAGCCGAGCGCGAGCGAGTTCGTCAGCGGTCCGAGCCCGTACTCTCCGACATCGAAGACGTTCTTGAACTGCGTGGTCGGGTTCGGGTCGCCGTAGGGGATGACGAGCTCCGCAATCGAGGCGCGGTGGCAGATCGAGCGCCGCTCGTCCCCATCCGTGTAGCCGATGTCATGCAGGGTCAGACCCTCACGCGGGTGAAAGCCGATGCGCAGATCCCACTTCTGCCAGGCGAGGTGATGCCCGTCGAGCACGAAGCTCGGCCCGTGAGGCTGGGTGATCTCGAGCGGCCGCACGTCGTCGCGGTAGGGACACCCGCCACCGTTTCGGTAGTCGCCCCCGTCCCCGGTCGGAGGCGGCGTTCCCGGAGCGTGGTCGTCGACTCGCAGCACCCGCATCTCAGTGAGATCGACCGCCGCGACGAGCCCGTACAGGGGCCGAGAGTAGGCATTGTCGCCATCGTCGTCACGGCGGACCCAGGCGATCGCGCGAGCCTGGCGGGCAGGCCCGGGCTCGGCCGTTCCACACGACCACGGTTCGACGTGCACGACGGCCGGATCGTCGATTCCCCGCCGGCGAAGCGCCTCGACGAACCGCTCGTCAGCCTGAACGATCTCGGCGACGGCGAAGAACTCATCGCCGTGCATTGCGGGCTGGACGCCCTCGGGCAGGTCGTTGGCGGCGACGACGGAGTCGCTCTCGAGCGAGACGGCGACCTCAGCGCCGCAACGCCGACCGTTGTCGAGGAGAACGAGAAACGCCTCTCGCTCCGGGAGCGGCCCGCCGGCCTTCCAGGCCAGGTAGACCTGCTTTGGGGGCTCACGCAGCTCGACGGATACCACCATGACGCGTTCCGAAAGACTCGGCGCGCCCCTGGCGATTCGGATCGCGCGCTCGATCTCGGCGGCATCGAGCGGCTCGAGCGGGTGCCTACTCATCGCCGGGAACCGCGAAGCTGGGGGCCGATGACGGATCGAGCGCGCGGGCGACGTACTCCTCAGCCTGAGGACGCCAGAGCGTCCACAGCCCCGCGAGCTCGGCGATCGGGTCGGTCTCGGACCAGTCGACCCGGAGGTCGGTCACGGGCCAGCTCACACGGTCCACGACGAGCATGCCGGACGAGCGCACCGGGCCCTCCTCTCCACCGGCATCCCGGCCCGCAGCGAGCGCGGCGACCAGCCGCTCACCCAGGTGCTCGTCTCGCGCGTCTTCGAAGGCTTCGACCATGGCCTGGGGGACGGCGTCCTCTGAGAGCAGGTTTCCCGCGGCCGCGCACCCGTCGCCCTCGACGCTCCCGTGACGCCCCAGCGTCCGCCTCCCCGAGAAGATCGCGGTACGTCCCTGCGCGTCGACAACGGTGAGCTGACGGTACTCGGCGTGCGGTGCGCCGGCGCACACGGTTGCCAGCGCATCCGCCGATGAGAGCCCCTCCTCCAGCCGGTCGAGCAAGAGCTTCCCGAGCGACGGATCCGTGATGTTCTGCGTGCAGGCCGCGCCCGTCCCGGCTCGTGCCCATGCGCAGCGCGCGGCGACCGCGGGGCTCGAGGAGCCGACGACGGCTCCGAGCATGCCCGTTCGCGCGCAGCGGCCGACCAGCGAGAACGTCATGGCACCACCGCGATCACCGTGACCTCGACCAGCCACTCGGGCCGGGCGAGCGCGTCGACGACGAGGCCGGTGAAGACGGGGTAGACGCCCTGCAGCCGCTCGCCGAGCGCGCGGTAGACCGGCTCCCGGTAGCGGATGTCCGTCAGGTAGACGTCGCAGCGGACGATGTGCTCGATCCGCGCGCCACACTCGCCGAGCAGGAGCTCGATGTTGTCGACGATCTTGTGCGCCTGCGCGGCCGGATCTCCAGCGGCGACGCTCTGGCGCGTCACGAGGTCTTGCGCAACCTGGCCCCGCAGGTAGATCGTCTTGCCTGCGACCACGGCCTGGCTGAGGTCGTTGCCGAGGTGCTGCTCGGGATACGTGTCGCGGGTGTTGAACGGCCGCACGCGGACATGGCCGCCGACCGTGACCCGCTCACTCACGACGCCTCTCCTGCGACGGCCACCGGCTCGGAAAGGCCCGCGTAGCGCTGAACGAGGTCGTACGGGCCTGAGAAGTCGTAGTTGTTGTAGACGGCCAGCAGGTGCGCGAAGGCCGGCGACTGGGCGAACAGCTGGAAGGTCAGGCGGTGCCCCGCGTAGTCGGAGTTCAGCAGGTCGCGCGCGAACGCGAACAGCCGGCGGCGATCCTCCGCCTCCCACTCCCCGATGCGGTAGTACTTCTCGAGCCACGGCCCCGCGTCAGCGCTGCGGAACGAGGCTGCGTTCGGCGTCACGCAGAGCTGGCCGCCGCAGAGGTCACGCGCCAGGTGCATCATCGCCGGCAGCTGCGAGCAGGCGACGACCCGCCCCGTGTAGAGGAGGGCCTGATTCGGCATCAGGAGGCCGCCCGGGCTGACTTCCGCCAGCTCGATCGCCGCAGTGAGATGCGCGTTGATGCTCTCGCGGTAGCAGGCGAGCTCGGCGAGCTTCTCGCGCACGCCCTGATGCATCTTGACACCGGTCTGGACGGCGTTCGTGTAGGCGACACCGACGAGGAGGTCGGCGAAACGCAGGTGGCGCTGGACGAAGGCGAACATGCTGTAGCGGTGCAGCGTGGCCCGGATGTAGGCGGCCGCGCGGGTGTGCCGGTAGAAGAAGACGTTCTCCCACGGGATCTCGACGTCGTCGAAGACGATCATCGTGTCGATCTCGTCGAACCGGTTGGAGAGCGGGTAGTCCTCGTGCGGTAGGTGCGTCGCGAAGCTGGAGCGGCAGATGTGCTTGACGCCCGGTGCCCCCATGTCCGCGACGAAGCCCACCGCGTAGTCGGACAGCTCCGCGTCACCCCAGTCGCCGATCGTCGGCTTCACGAAGGCCTGGTTCGCGTACGCGGCCGCGGTCTCGAACTTCGCGCCGCGCACGACGATCCCGTTGTCCGTCTCGCTGACGACGTGGAGCAGCACATCCGGGTCCTGCTCCTCCGGGTGCTTCGAGCGGTCGCCCTTCGGATCGGTGTTCGCCGACACGTGGAACGGATCGGCGAGCGCCGCATGCCGCACGTGCGCGCGGATGTGCTCCGAGAAGGACGAGTCGATCTCGTTGAGCACGTCCTGGCCGTCGTAGAGCGACCACATCTCACCGACGGTCTCGTCACCCACGCGGGTGACGATGCCGCCGACATCGTCGAGCAAGGTGTCGACGGCCAGACGCTTCGCATACCAGTCCTCCTTCGCCAGCGGGAGCTTCGATCCCGTGGGACAGCGCTCTTCCGTCTCCGGGTCGACATACGACATGACGTCTCGTGTCGTCTCCTCGTGCGCGAGGTCGTAGATGCGGGCCCGCACGTCGACGATCGGTTTGAACGCGGGATGCTCCACCACATCCTCGACCCGCTCGCCGTCGATCCAGACCTCTCGTCCGTCGCGGATCGACTCCCGGTACTCCTCACCTGTTCTGATCACGGCTCACTCCTGTTTCCCACATTTCGGATATTGTTCCCTAAAACGAGCAAGTCATTCTTACCATAGAGAGGAGCAGGGGGCAAATGCCGCGCCCGAGGAGCCGAGACGACGTTGAGACGCCCAAGGTGCTCGACAAGGCGATTCTCGTACTGGAAGCGTTCACTGAGAGCGCACCAGAGCGATCGGAGAAGGAGCTCTGCCAGGACCTCTCGCTGCCGACGTCGACCGTGAACCGGATCGTGCGCGGGCTCGAGCGCCACGGATTCCTGTTTCGCACCGCGTCGCGTCGCTACCGCCTCGGCCCGAGCGCGGTCAGACTCGGCCGCCGCGCAGCCGCCTCGTTCGACCCGGTGGCCGCCATGCGCCCGGCCCTCGAGCGCCTCGCACTCGAGACGCGTGAGCTCGTCCTGCTCGCCGTGCCCGCACTCGACGGCAAACACGCGCGCTACACCGTCGTGATCGACTCGCCACAGCGCTTGCGCGTGACGGCCGAGGTGGGGTCAGCCGTCCCCCTTACCGCCGGTGCGACCGCGAGGGCGATCCTCGCTCACCTGAGCCCGGAGGCGACAGAGGCCGCTCTCGACTCGCCGCTCGAGCGCCTGGCGGCGGGCACCCTGCTCGACCCGGCTGTGATCCGCCGCGAGCTCGAGCTGACGCGAGGATCCGGTTTCGCCCGCAGCTGGGAGGAGACCTACGACGGCGCCTGGTCGGTTGCCGCGCCGGTGCTGGACGAGGACGACCGCCCGACCGCCTCGATCGGCATCGCCGCGCCGATCCACCGGCACACGCCTGCAGTCGAGAGCGCCGCGCTCCAGGCGGTTCTGCGAGCCGCTGCAACGGCCACCGCGGCGATCCGCGGGCAGACCGGTTAGCGCACCGGGCCGGCGCCCTCGCCCGCGATTCGCAGGGTGAAGACTCGTGCCGCGGGAAAACGGCTCCTGAGCTCCTGGGCGCACGCCTCCGCATCGACCGGGCGAGCCCAGACGATGACCGTCGGTCCGGATCCTGAGATCGTGACGCCCATCGCACCGGCCGGTAGGTCGGCCCGGATCGGGTCGAAGACTGGCGAGAGCGGCCCGCGGTAGGGCTGATGCAGACGATCGTCCAGAGCATGGCCGAGAAGTGCCTCGGAGCCCGACGCCAGCGCAGCGCCGAGCAGTGCGGAACGCGACACGGTGTACGTCGCGTCCGCATGGGAGACCTGAGCCGGAAGCGCCGACCGGGCTGCTGCCGTGTCCACCCTCGCGTCGGGCACCACGGCGATCGCCGCGACCGGCATCGACCCGTTCACGCGGGCGACATGGTGCCGACCGTCCACTTCCCAGGTCAGGCAGACGCCGCCGGCGAGTGCTGACGCAAGATTGTCCGCGTGGCCTTCGAGCTCGATGCCACGCTCGAGGAGCGACTCGACCTCGTGCTCCTGCCCGAGCACGGCGGCCGCACCGACGAGGCCGAGCGCGATCGTCGCGGCGCTCGACCCGAGCCCGCCGTTCAACGGGATCCGGTTCGTGAAGACGAAGCGCCTGCCCTCGAGCGGCGCGATCAGCCCGAACGCGCGCACCCCGAGGTGCTCGGTACCTCCCGGAACCTCACCCGCTCCCTCTCCGATGACCTCGACCCCGCTCCCCTCTGAGATCTCGAGCTCGTTCCAGAGGTCGAGCGCCGCTCCCGCGCAGTCGAAGCCCGGTCCGAGGTTCGCGGTGCTCGCCGGAGCGCGAACCCTGACCGGCTCGCTCACCGCGCCGCCTCGGCGATCGCGTCCGGATCGGGGTCGACCGTTGCCGGCGGGCGAGTCGCCCGCTCGACGGCGGCAGGATCCTTCAAGCCGTGGCCGGTGATCACGCAGACGACGCGGAGCCCCTCACCGGCGCCGAACCGCTCGAGCGCAGCGACCGACGACGCCGAGGACGGCTCACAGAACACTCCCTCGAGCTCGGCGAGCTCGCGCCAGGCGGCCAGGATCGCCGTGTCCGAGAGGGAGATGACCGCTCCCCCCGATCGCGCGATCGCCGTCTCGGCCTCGTTCTGGTGGACGGGCTCGGTAATCCGGATCGCACTCGCGAGCGTCGTCGCCCTCACCTCGGCCTCACCCGCGATGATTCGCGGGACTCCGGTGCCCCACTCCTCGAAGCCCTTGGCGTACGCGCAGGTGTTCCCGCCGCCGCCGTAGGGCAGGCAGAGGAGATCGGGTGGCGCTCCGAGCTCTTCCGCAATCTCGAACGCCGCGGTCTTCTGGCCCTCGACACGAAACGGGTTGACCGAGTTCACGAGGACGTGCGTCCCTCGCTCGCCGAGCTCGCGCGCGGCGGTGAGCGCCTGGTCGAAGCTCCCGCGCACCTCCAGCACGCGCGCGCCGACGGCCCGAGCCTGCGCCAGCTTGCCGAGTGCGACGGCGCCCGCCGGCTGCAAGATGAGCGCGGTCAAGCCCGCGCGGGCCGCGTACGCCGCAGCGGAGGCCGCGGTATTCCCGGTTGACGCGCAGACGACGGCCGTGGCTCCGTCCATCACTGCCCGGGTGACGGCCACGGTCATCCCACGATCCTTGAAGCTGCCGGTCGGATTCTGGCTCTCGAGCTTCAACCAGATCTCGACGCCGAGCCGGGCGGAGATCCGCGGCGCGGGGATCAGTGGTGTCGAGCCCTCGCCGAGCGAGACGATCGGAGCCTCGGCCCCAAGCGGCAGGCGGTCTGCGTAACGGTACGCAACCCCTCTCACGGGACTCCCCGATCGGAGATCACCGCCAGGCGCGTCGGCAGCCCGTGCGCCTCCGGCAGCGATGCGATGTCGGCGAGAGCCCGATCGACGGCACCCGTTGCCGCGTCGTGCGTGACGAGGTGGAGCGCGGCTCCCTCGCCGGTCTGGTGCTGGACGAGTCGTGCGACGGAGATCTCGTGTGCGGCGAGGCGCTCGGCGACGTGAGCCAGGACGCCGGCCCGATCGTCGACCTCGATCCGCAGGTAGAACGGCGATCGCAGCTCTCCTGCCTCGAGTCTCGGCAGGCTCCGCCAGGCCGCGTCGTCCTGGAGGAAGCCCGTTCCGGTCGTCCCGACGATCGAGACCATGTCGGCGACGACGGCTGAGGCCGTCTCGATGCCGCCGGCGCCGGGCCCCTCCAGTGTGATCTCCCTGATCGCGTCGCCCTCGAGCATGACGGCGTTGAACGCCCCCTCGATCGCAGCGAGCGGATGGTGGCGGTCGACGAGAGACGGCTGGACGCGCACGTCGACGGCGCCGTCGACGAGCGTCGCGGCTCCGACGAGGCGGACGACCATTCCCATCTCGTCCGCAGCTCGGATGTGCCCCGGAACGATGGACTCGATCCCCTCGTAGGCGACGTCCGCGAGGGTGACCCGTGAGCCGAAGGCGATCGTCGCGAGAATCGCCATCTTGGCTGCCGCATCGGCGCCCGAGACGTCCTCGGTGGGGTCTGATTCGGCGAAGCCGAGCCGCTGGGCCTCCCCCAGGGCGTCCTCGTACGTCGCCCCGGCCTCCATCTTCGTGAGGATGTAGTTCGTCGTCCCGTTGACGATCCCGAGGACGCGGTGGACGTTCGAGACGACGAGCGCCTCGCGAAGCACCTTGATCACCGGAATCGCCGCGCAGACAGACGCCTCGAAGCGAAGCTGCACCCCGGCCGCGGATGCCGCCGGGAACAGCTCGGCGCTCCGTTGCGCGATCAGCTGCTTGTTCGCGGTCACGACCGGCTTGCCGGCGGCGAGCAGGTCGAGGACATAGGCCCTCGCCGGCTCGATCCCGCCCATCACCTCGGCGCAGAGCGCGATCTCGGGGTCGTCGCGAATCGAGCCGAAGTCGGTCGTCAGGACGCCCGGGGGCGCGTCGAACCCGCGCTCCTTGTCGGCGTCGCGAACGAGCGCACGAACCACGCGAAGGCGGTGCCCGGTGGCCCGCTCGATGTCGTCGGCATTCTCCGCGAGCAGGCGGTTTACTGCAGCGCCGACCGTACCGTAGCCGAGGAGCGCGACCGGAACGTCGACCGCCACGCTTGCCTACTCGGGCTTCGCCATCAGCGCGCGCAACTCCTTGCCGACCTCTTCGATCGGCAGGTTCTGCTGCTCCTCGCGCACGCGCTTCAGGTTGGCCTCGCCCTCCTCCATCTCGGCGATCCACTCCTTAGCGAACTGGCCGCTCTGGATATTCACGAGCACCTTCTGCATCTGCTCGCGAACGTGATCGTCGATGACGACCGGGCCGCGGGCGTAGTCGCCGTACTCGGCCGTGTCGGAGATCGAATAGCGCATGTACGAGAGGCCGCCCTCCCAGATCAGATCCACGATCAGCTTGAGCTCGTGCAGGCACTCGTAGTAGGCGATCTCGGGCTGGTATCCCGCGTCGACGAGCGTGTCGAACCCGGCCTTGATCAGCTCGGTCACCCCGCCACAAAGCACCGACTGTTCGCCGAAGAGATCCGTCTCGGTCTCCTCCTTGAACGTCGTCTCGAGCATCCCCGCGCGGCCCGACCCGATAGCGACCCCGTAGGCGAGCGCAACGTCGCGAGCTTTCCCGCTCGGATCCTTCTCGACGGCGATCAGCGCGGGCGTACCGAGGCCCTGCGTGTAGAGGCGCCGGACGATGTGCCCCGGCCCCTTCGGCGCGACCATGATCACGTCGTTTGCCTCGCCGGGCTTGACGCGCTCGTAGAGGATGTTGAAGCCGTGGGCGAAGAGCAGCGCCGCGTCGGGCTCGAGGTTCGGCGCCACCTCCTCGTCGAAGACCTTGGGCTGCACCTGGTCGGGCAGGAGCATCGCGACGAGCTGCGCGCCCTTCACCGCATCCGCGATCGGCGCGACCTCGAGACCAGCATCCTCGGCCGCCTGCCGCGAAGAGCTCCCTTCACGCAGGCCGACGACGACGCGGACGCCGGAGTCATGGAGGTTGAGGGCGTGCGCGTGGCCCTGGCTGCCGTAGCCGATCACTGCCACCTTGCCCGAGAGCAAGCCGACGTCGCCGTCGCGGAGGATGGTCGCCATCTGAGTCCTTTCGTTGTCGTGTAGCCGGGGAGTTCTACCGCAGAACCGCGAGCTGGCGGCGGTCTTCCCGCCGTGCCGAGGCGCGCATGAGGCCGATCCTGCCGGTGCGGACGAGCTCCTTGATCCCGTGTGGACGGACGAGCTCCTCGAACGATTCGAGCTCCTCCGCCGAGCCGACGACCTCGAAGACGAGCGCCTCGGGCCCGAGATCGATGACGCGAGCGTGGAAGACCTCGCCGAGCGCCATCAGCTCGGCCCGGCGATCGGGCGGGGCCGCGACCTTGATCAGGAGCAGCTCACGCTCGACCGCCTCTCCCGGCTCGAGCTCCTGGACGCGCAAGACGTTGACGAGCTTGTGCATCTGCTTCTCGATCTGCTCGAGTGTCTGCTGCTCGCAGTTGACGCGCATCGTGATGCGAGAGACATCCTGCCGTTCGGTCGGTCCGACGGCGAGGCTCTCGATGTTGAAGGCGCGCCGCGCGAACATCGACGTGATGCGCATGAGCGCTGCGGGCTTGTTCTCGACGAGCACCGAGATCGTGTGGATCGCCATCAGGCTTCCACCGCCTCTTCCTCCGGATACTCGACGAGGTCGAGCGCGGCCGCCCCCGCGGGAATCATCGGGAAGCAGTGTTCCTTTGGGTCGACGCGCGCGTCGATGACCGCCGTACGCCCGGCCGTGAGCGCCTCCTCGAGCACCGGCTCGAGCTCGTCCTGCGACGACACCGTGTAGCCCGCAGCGCCGTAGGCCTCGGCGAGCCCGGCGTAGTCGGGCACCTGATGCGTGAGATGCACCTGCGAGAGCCGCTCGTCGAAGAACATGTCCTGCCACTGCTGCACCATGCCGAGATAGCCGTTGTTCACGATCACGACGACGATCGGCAGGTTCTCGAGCGTCGCCGTCGCGAGCTCCTGGCAGGTCATCTGGAAACACCCATCGCCGTCCACGCAGACAACGGTCGCGTCGGGACGCGCGGCCTTCGCTCCGACCGCCGCGGGCAGGCCGTATCCCATGGTGCCAAGCCCCCCCGAGGTGATGAACGTCCGTGGCTCGTCGCAGAGGAGGTACTGCATCGCCCACATCTGATGCTGACCCACTCCGGTCGTCCAGATGACGTCGTCCCGCGAGGCGGTCAGTGACTGGAGCATCTCCAGGACCGCCTGGGGCTTCAGCATGTCGCCGCCGGTGCCGTAGCGCAGCGGAAACTCGTCGCGCCACGCGGCGACCTGGCGCACCCATGCCTCGGGGGGCTCGCCTTTCCCCTCGTCACGGAGGCGCCGCACCTCGTTGGTCAGATCGCTGAGCACCTGCTTGAGCGGCCCGACGACGGGAACGTCCGCTCGACGCAGCTTCCCGATCTCGGCGGCGTCGATATCGAGGTGGATGACCGACGCACCGGGCGCGAAGGCGCTCAACTTTCCCGTCACCCGATCGTCGAATCGCGCCCCGCAGGCGATCAGGAGATCGGCCTTGTTCATCGCCCAGTTCGACCATTTCGGCCCGTGCATCCCGGGCCACCCGAAGAAGAGCTCGTGTGTCTCGGGGAACGCGCCTTTCCCCATCAGCGTCGTGATCACTGGGATGCCGGCAAGCTCGGCAAGCTCTCGCAGCTCGGCGCACGCGTCGGCGTTGAGCGTTCCACCCCCGACGTAGAGAACGGGCTTCTCCGCGGCGACGATCCTCGTCGCGGCCTCTTTGATCTGCCGCGGATGACCGCGCTTCGGGGGCTTCCAGCCCGGCAGGTCGACGTGATCCGGGTACTCGAACTCGATCGCCGCCTCCTGGATGTCGCGCGGCACGTCGACGAGGACGGGCCCACATCGCCCGGTGCGCGCGACGTGGAAGGCCGCCTTCATGACGCTCGGAATCTCCTCGACCGACTGGACCAGCCACGAGTGTTTGACGATCGGGATCGTGATGCCCGTGATGTCGCACTCCTGGAAGGCGTCCGTGCCGATGAGGTGCGAGCGCACCTGCCCCGTGACACAGACGAGCGGCGTCGAATCCATCCACGCGTCGGCGATCGGAGTCACCAGATTGGTCGCACCCGGTCCGGAGGTGGCCATCGCGACGCCCGGCCGGCCCGAGGCACGCGCGTATCCCTCGGCCATGTGCCCCGCACCCTGCTCGTGCCGCGCGAGGACATGCCGGACGCTGCTGCCACGCGCGAACGCGTCGTAGATGGGCAGGATCGCCCCGCCCGGAATCCCGAAGCAGACATCGACCCCCTCCGCCTCGAGCGAGCGGAGGATCGCATCGGAACCGAGCATCTTCATCTGAGCATCACCTCGTCGTCGTCAGTCCACGCACGCAGGCCGCTGCCCCGTGTCGCGGCTGGCACGAACTGTACCGCCTTCGCTCTCATCGTCCGTCCTCCTGTCTCGCGCCGGGCGTCTATCCGCGGGCGCACCACGGATCTGCCCGGGAAACCCCACCACGTCCGGAGGCGGCGCGTGAGGGCGCACCGGGGTTTCCGGGCAGACCCTTCCTGCGATCCGGTCGGCGTGTGCGGCGCGGAGGCCGCGTGGCGTCAACGTTCCCCCTCAGCGGGGGACGAGAACGAGGCAGACGAGCAGGAGGACTCCGGCGATCCCGGCGAGCAGGATGAGCAGCGCCCCGGTGGGGGCCTCGAGCGTGCGTGCTGGGGTCCTCGGCATCGGCTTCAAGTGTGCCGACACACGAGCGCGCCTGTCAAGACCGTCCGAGCCGCCTGCCAGGCTTTGGAGGCCATTCGACGGTGCCCCTTGACCCTTAGGCCCATCCGTCCGTATTCTTACCGGCGACATGGCCCGCGCGGACAAAAGGCACATGGTCGTTCCGGCCGCCCGCGCGGCCCGTCGCTAGCCGGCGTCCTGCCTCCGCCTCCGCCGGCTCGTCGCACCGCCAGAGGCCGGGGAACGCAACCGTAACCGCTTTTCTCCCCTCGAAGGAAAGGGAACCGACCATCGCCCCTCGCGCCCTCCACGATCTCGAAGCCGAGCGCGACGCGTGCGGCATCGGCTTCATCGCCAACCTCGGCGGCCAGGCCTCGCGCGAGATCGTCGATCTTCTGCTCGAAGCGCTATGTCGCGTCCGCCACCGCGGGGCGACGGCCGCCGACGGGAGGACGGGAGACGGAGCTGGGCTCTTGGTTCCGATCCCGGAGGTCCTGAGAGCGAAGCCGAGTGCCGGGCTCGCGATGGTCTTTCTCCGCGACGACGAGGCGCGAGCGTCGATCGAGGCCGCATGCCACGAAGAGGGCATCGAGACGCTCGGGTGGCGTGAGGTTCCTGTCGACACGGACCACCTCGGCGTCGAAGCGCGCGCGAGCATGCCACGGATCGAGCAGCTCGGCCTCCTCCCGCCTCCGGATCTGACGGAGGCCGAGACGGAGTGGCGCGCCTACCACGCGCGGAAGCGGGCCGAGCGATCGGGAGGAGCGTACATCGCCTCGCTCTCATTCCGGACGGTCACGTACAAGGCGCTCTGCGCCGCCGACCAGCTCGGAGAGTTCTACCTCGACCTGAAGAACCCGGAGCTGACCGTCCCGTTCGGGATCTTCCACCAGCGTTTCTCGACGAACACGATGCCGTCCTGGGAGCGCGCGCAGCCTTTCCGCTTCCTCTGCCACAACGGCGAGATCAACACCATTCAGGGGAACATCAACTGGATGCGGGCCCGCGAAGGGAATTTCGGCTCGACCGACGACGAGCTCTACCACCCGGTGCTCGACGAATCGGGCTCGGACTCGGCCATGCTCGACAACGCGCTCGAGTTCATCGTCAACGGCGGGCGCGACGTCAGGCACGCCGCCTCGATGGTCATCCCGCCGGCCTGGGAGGGGAACGAGGAGCTCCCGCAGGAGCTCAGGGACTTCTACCGCTACCACTCCGGCCTGCTCGAGCCCTGGGACGGGCCTGCGGGCATCGTCTTCACGGACGGGCACGTCGTGGCCGCCGCGCTCGACCGCAACGGGCTGCGGCCGCTCCGCTATGCGGTCTGCGAGGACGGTCTCGTAGTCTGTTCGTCCGAGGCCGGCACGGTGTCCTTCGAGGGCCGTGGCATCGTCCGCCGGGGGAAGCTGCGCCCGGGACAGATGATCTGCGTCGATCCGGTGCTCGGCTTCGAGGAGGACTGGGAGCTGAAGACGCGGCTCGCGGCCGAGCATCCGTACGGGACGTGGCTCGCGGAAGGTCTAGTGGCCGGCTCCTCGGGGTCGCCAGTCGAGGCTCCGGACGAGGACCTGACACGGCGTCAGGCTGCCTTCGGGTACACGCGTGAAGAGCTGATGATGTTTCTGCGGCCGATCGCCTCGCACGCGCACGACCCGACCTACTCGATGGGTGACGACACGGCGCTACCGCCGCTCGCCGGGCGCGCGCGCCCGCTCTACCACTACTTCAAGCAGCGCTTCGCGCAGGTCACGAACCCGCCGATCGACCATCTGCGCGAACGCTTCGTGATGTCCCTCCGCACCGTGCTCGGAAGCCGTGCGCCGCTCCTTTCGTCCGGGCCCGAGGTGGCATCGGGAATCGAGCTCTCGAGCTTCTTCTTCTACCCGGACGCCCTCGACCAGATCTCGCCGGTGAGGCTCGACGCGACGTTCCTTCCGGAGGAGGGGCTCGAGGCTGCGTGCGCGAGGCTCGGCGACGAGGCCGAAGCGGCCGTCCGTGCAGGAGCGGGCATGCTCCTCGTCGCCGACACCGCACCGGATCGGATCCCGATGCCCGTGCTGCTGGCGACCGGAACCGTCCACCACCGCCTGGTCGCAACCGGCCTGCGGACGAAGGCCACCCTCGTCGTCGAGACGGACGAGGCACGCGAGGTCCACCACTTCGCCTGCCTCCTCGGATACGGCGCCGAGGCGATCTGCCCGCGCCTTGCGCTCGAAACGCTGGCTCAGATGGCTGCGAAGGACAAGATCGGCGGCGACCGGCCCTCCTCAGACGAGGCGCAGGCCCGGTTCAAGGGGGCCGTCGAGGACGGCGTGCTCAAGATCATGTCCAAGATGGGAATCTCGGATATCGCGAGCTACTGCGGCGCCCAGATCTTCGAGGTCGTCGGGCTCGCTCCGGAGATCGTCGATCGTGCCTTCGTCGGAACGCCGTGCCCGATCGACGGCATCGGCTTCGCCGAGCTCGAGCGCGAGCTCGTCGACCGGGCGGGTGGCCTGCTCAGCTGCAAGCCCGCACTCGAGAATCCCGGCTACCTGAAGTGGCGCAAGGGCGGCGAGCCGCACGAGACGAGCGGCGACGTCGTCGACGCCGCTCACGAGATGGCCGCCGCCCACGTCTTGCAGAAGGCCGTCAAGAAGGGCGAGAACAGCTTCGACCTCGCGGGCTGGAAGCTCTACGAGAAGTTCGCGTCCCTCGTCAACGATAGGGCGCCCATGGAGCCGCGTGACCTGCTCCAGCTGCTGCCCGGCGGCGAGCCCGTCGCGCTCTCCGAGGTCGAGCCCGTCGAGGCGATCGTCCGGCGCTTCTCGAGCGGAGCGATGTCACATGGCGCGCTCTCGGCCGAGGCCCATGAGACGATCGCGATCGCGCTCAACCGCCTCGGCGGCAAGGCGAACTCCGGGGAAGGCGGCGAGGATCCTGCCCGCTTCCACGACGAACGGAACTGCCGCATCAAGCAGATCGCCTCCGGGCGCTTCGGGGTCACGCCGGAGTACGCCGCGTACGCTGACGAGCTCCAGATCAAGGTCGCCCAGGGATCGAAGCCCGGTGAGGGCGGTCAGCTCCCGGGGCACAAGGTCTCGGCCGAGATCGCGCGTCTGCGCCACACGGTGCCGGGCGTGGCCCTGATCTCGCCGCCGCCCCACCACGACATCTACTCGATCGAGGACCTGGCGCAGCTCATCTTCGACCTGAAACAGGTGAATCCCGAGGCAGCCGTCTCCGTGAAGCTCGTCTCCGAGAGCGGCGTCGGTCTCGTCGCCGCCGGCGTCGTGAAGGCGCTCGCCGATGCCGTTCACATCGCCGGCGCCGACGGCGGCACGGGTGCGAGCCCGCTCACGTCGATCAAGAATGCCGGCGCGCCCTGGGAGCTGGGCCTCGCCGAGACGCAGCAGGCGTTGGTGGCCAACGGCCTCAGAGGAAGGGTCCGTGTCCGCGTCGACGGCGGCTTCAAGACCGGACGCGACGTCGTCGTGGCGGCGCTTCTCGGCGCCGACGAGGTGAGCTTCGGTACCGCGCTCCTCCTCGCCGAGGGCTGCCTGATGGTGAGGTCGTGCCACGTCGACACCTGCCCCGTCGGCATCGCGACCCAGCGCCCCGAGCTGAGAGAGAAGTTCGCCGGGACGCCGGAGCAGGTCATGGCCTACCTCGTGTACGTCGCAGAGGAGATCCGCCGCATCCTCGCCTCGCTCGGGCTACGCACCTTCGAGGAAGCCGTCGGCCGGGTCGACCTTCTGCGCCAGCGCCAGACCGGCAACCCTCGGGCGGACAGTCTCGACCTCGGACCCCTCCTCGTCTCGGTCGGTGACGGCTCCACCAGGTTCGTGGGGGACACGCATCGCGAGCCTTCGGGTTGGGAGCTCGGGGCGCGCCTCGCAGACGAGGCTGCGCAGGCGCTCGAGACACCGCGACTCGTCGAGCTCACCTACCCGATCGCAAACGGGGATCGGACGGTCGGCGCGCGCCTGGGCGGCGCGATCGGCAAGCGGTTCGGGCAGGCCGCGCCCCCGGGCCGCATTCGCGCCACATTCGAGGGCGTCGCGGGCCAGAGCTTCGGTGCGTTTCTCGCCGAAGGCATCGAGCTGCTCCTCACCGGCGAGGCGAACGACTACGTCGGCAAGGGCATGGCGGGGGGACGCGTGGTGATCCGCCCGCCGGCGAACGACGCGGGCGAGCCGGTGCTCATGGGCAACACCGTCCTCTACGGCGCGACCGGCGGCGAGCTCTACTGTGCCGGGGGAGCCGGTGAGCGCTTCTGCGTGCGTAACTCGGGCGCGATCGCAGTCGCGGAGGGCGCGGGCGACCATCCCTGCGAGTACATGACCGGCGGCACGGTCGCGATTCTGGGGCCGTATGGCCTCAACCTGGGAGCCGGCATGACCGGGGGCCAGGCGTACGTCTACGACCCCGAGGAGCGGATGGAGCGCCACCTGAATGGACAGCTCGTGGCGGCCACACGCCTCGAAGCCGCTGACCTCGACACACTCCGCGAGCTGCTCGAGCGCCACCTCCGCTTCACGGGCTCCACGGTCGCGGCCGGCCTGCTCGACCGCTGGGGCGAGGCCGGAGCGCAGTTCTGGCGCGTTGCACCGAAGGCTGAGGTCGCCCGCATCGAGTCGGCGGCCGAAGGCACCGTCGCCGGCAAGGCCGGCTGACCCGTCGACCCGCAAGGGTGCGGTTCTCCGCACCGCTCGACACCTGGTAGCGCCCTGGTCGTGCACCGGAACCGCTGCGATCCTCGAGGTGTCGATCCACAGTCAAGGAGCACGTCATGAAACGCATCACCACCCTTCTCATCGCTCTCGTCGCGATCGTCGCAGTCGCAGGCCTCGTGCCCGCCACGGCGGGCGCCAAGCCGGTCAAGCCCGGACCCGCCGCCGACGTACGCGCGAGCGCCACAGAGGCGGCCGACCCGAGCTGGCCCGCCGTTGCGTTCGCAGTCGGGTTCCCGGTCGTCGTCGTGGTCGGAGGAGCCCTGCTCGCGCGGCGCTGGAGCCGCGAGGCAGCTCTTCGAACCGTGGCGCGTCCGCAGCCGGCAGCGTAGGAAGCCGAGAGGGGCGCCGACAGCCCCTCACAGTAAGATCGGGAGATCCGAGCTCGGCTGGTCACCGTCGTCATTGCAACGGCGATTCTCGCGGGCTGCGGCGGCTCCGGAGCAGAGCCGGAGCCGGGAACCACCAGGCCGAGCTCGGCACTTGACACGTCCACGAACGGCAAGCGAGACGAGGCGCCTGGCACCCGCCGGCACGTCGAGGGTCCGCACCGCCGCGCGGTGCCGATTCTCATGTACCACGTCATCGCCGCGCCACCCGCCGGGGCGCGGTACCCGGGCTTGTACGTGCGTCCCGAAGACTTCGCCGTGCAGGTCGAATGGCTGTCAGCCCGCGGCTTTCATGCAGTGACGCTCCGTCAGGTCTACGCCTACTGGCACGACGGCGTGGCTCTCCCCCGCCGCCCCATCGTCTTCACCTTCGACGACGGGTACCGCAGCGTCTTCACGAACGCGTTTCCACTTCTCCGCGCCAAGAGCTGGCCCGCAGTCCTGAATCTTCTCATCGCGAACGAATCGACGACCTGGGGCCTCTCCCGCAAACGGGTCAGGGCGCTCGCCGACGCGGGATGGGAGATCGATTCGCACACGGTCAATCACTTCGACTTGACGACGCTCGATCCGGCGACCTTGCGACGCGAAGTCGCAGGATCTCGGAAACGCCTCCGGCGGCAGTTCGGCCGGCCCGTGGACTTCTTCTGCTACCCCTCCGGGAGCTACGACGCCAGGGTCGTCGCAGCCGTGCGGGCGGCCGGCTACCTGGGCGCGACGACCGTGCGGGAGGGCCTGGCGAGGCCCTCCGAGATGTTCACGCTCGCCCGCATCCGGATCGACGGCACCCACGATGGTGTCCACGACCTCGTCGAGGCACTCGGCAAGCCTTCATGAGACGCGACACCGGCTGCGAGATTTCGGCACCACGGCACGATTTGTACATCTCTGTTGCGCGCCGCCGTGACCGAGACCGGTCTCGGCCTCGCCCCCGCCCGGATCTGACCTTACTGGGCGGTCTCCGCGTGGCTGACCGGCGGGTGCGCCGGTGCGCGTGTCCGCCGCCGCCACCAGAAGATCCCGCCGGTGAGCACCACGGCCTGCAACACCGTGAGCCCGGCGAGAATGCCTCCGAAGTCGCTCCAGAACACATCGGGATAGAGACGGATCAGGGTGTCCGAATCGGGGAAGAGCCACGTATCCCCGGTGAAGAGCGCCTCGTGGAACTGGACGAAGAACCAGTTGAAGTTGACGACCATGAGGATGCCCAGCCCGGCCGCCGCACCGAGCGTCAGCAGGCCTCCGACGAACAGTCCTCGCAGGAAGACGCCGCGGAGGCGTAGCAGCCGGATTGCCCCGCCGCAGATGAGGATCGCGGCGAGCGCGAGCACATGCGCCAGGAGCACCTTGCCGACCAGGCTACGCACATCGGACATGTGGACGGCCTCACGCCCGTTGAACGCCGCTGATCCGTCCGGGAGGCGCGCGTCGCGAAGCACCTGAACGCCGTCGCCGTTGGTCGGCTTGATCGAGTCGAGGCCGACGAGTGCGAGCTTGGTGCGCTCCTCCTTCGTGAAGCCGAAGGAATCATCAGGGAAGCCCGGTCGCGCGTACTCCGCATGCACATACCAGCCGTTCGTGAGCAGCCAGAGCCCGTTCCCGAGGAGCAGAGCCGGCGTCGCCAGCGCGATGACGACCACGAGAACGGCGGGAATCCAGCGGCGCATCCGCCTCAGGCTAGCCTTCGACGAGGGCCAGCAAGCCCGCGAGGTCGAGATTCCAGGCGGATGGAAGGAACGGCCCGAGGCGGGTTCGCGCGTGCGCGAGTTGGCGCTCGTACCCGCGGCGATCGTCGCCGGTGCGCTTGTAGCCGGCCGCTGCGAGGTGGACGAGCGCGCGGGCGAGCTCCCGCTCCTCGGAGCCCCGAGCCGCCTCTGACGCTCGGACGAACTGGCGGTACGCGTGCCCGTAGTCGCCCCGGCGAAGGTGCGTCTCGCCGTAGTAGAGCGCCCCCTGGAAGAGGGCTCCCTGCGGCGGCCACTCCGGGTCTGCTACCGGCTCTCCCACGAGAAGCCCGCTGGGTGTGAGGGAGGCTCGAGCGGGCTCGGCGGCAGGCCGGGTGCGGGCTCCGGCGCGTTGTAGCCGCCGGGCGCGACATCGTTCGCCGAGTCCGCATAGAAGAGGCTGGCCAGCGTCTGGATCTGGCCTCGGCCCACACCGAGCTCGAACTGGCCGCCACCGTACAGCGTCATCCCTCGCTCGAGACAGGTCTCGACGCATTCGAAGAGACGCTCGACCGAGCCGAAGCGGGAGGGCTTGATGTTGAGGAATCGAGGAGAAATCGGAAGCGCGTCGACGTCGGCGAGCGAATGGATCGGGGCGTCCCACGAGAGCCGGTCGAGAGCGCCGCCGAGCGCAACGCGGGTCTCATCCGTCAGAGCCGCGTCCTCGAGCACGGCATTCGGGAAGAGCTCGGCGACCGCCCGGTAGAGCTCCGCGTCAGGCGTTTGATCGACCGGTGTCCCGGTGTAGTACGACTTGAAGTCGAGCACGCGGACGCGACCCGTGGCAGCGATCTCGCTCATCGTCGCCGAATCCCACTCGGTCGTCGGGTCGAGCTTGAACTCGAGCTCCGGATAGAGCGCCAGCCAGGGGAGAATGTCGAGTCTCGTCGAGACGACGAAGCGAACGGGGCGGTACGCGCGACCGAGCGCCTCCCCGAGCGACAGTCCTCGCTGGCGGAGGGCGAGGTCGAGAGCCGCGCTCTCGAAGGCCCAGCGGCGGTACTCGCGCGAGACCTCGCGCTCCGGCGGGTTCCGGGCGAAGAGGTCGAATGATCCGAGACGGGTCGAGAGCTCGCCGAACGCGAAGCTTCCGGCGAGCTCAGGAATCGCGACGTCATTATGATCGAGCTCCTCGTAGGTCACGTCCTCGCCACGGCCTTCGGCGGCCGCACCCTCGAGCACGACGGTGGTGGTCACTCGCGTGAAGCCGCTCGAGACGTCCAGCTCGCGGCGCTCGAGCTCGACGTGCTCGATGTCGACCGGGAGATCTCGGACGGCGTCGTAGACGCTCATCGCTCTTCACTCAGCGCAAGCGCCCGCGCCGCTTCCAGATAGTTCTCCTGCTCCGGTCTCAGGCAGCAGGCGAGCTTGTAATGCCCCGCGGCTTCGCCCGGCTTCCCCTGGCGCTCGAGACAGCGACCCAGCGCGAAATGCGCATAGTCATCGACCGGGGAGATCTCGAGCACGGCGCGGAACTCGCGTTCTGCCTCGCGGAAGCGCTGGATGCGAAAGTACGCGATCCCTAGCGCCTCTCTGATCGAGGCTTTCTCAGGCTCCCGGCGCTTCGCCTTCTCGAGGGCGACGGTCGCCTGGGCCGAGTAGCCGGCCGCGAGATGACGGCGTCCCTGCTGGTAGAGATCATAGGTCTCACTCATCGCGGCTCTGTCCCATCATGATGGCCTACTAGACGGCGAGCGAGCGGACGCTCAGGGCGCCGCGCGCGCGGCTCGACGCGCTCAGCTGGCTTCGGAGCTGCGCCTTGAGCGTCTTCAGCTCGCGGCGGGCGCGCATAGCGGCCTCGCCGGCGCGATCGGGCGAGCCGAACCTCGCACCGTTGACGGCGTTCACGAACGGGGTCGCGTTCACGCGATAGTGCCGCTCGAGATAGGCGCCGAGCTCCTCGAGGGTCGCGCTCTCCGGGAAGCCGATCCGCTGGTCAGAGAGATAGGCGACGAGGTCGCGCCGACAGGCCGATGCGACCTTGCGCGGATCTTTGGACGCGAATCGCAGGCGGGATCGCACCGCTTTGCCGACGAGCAAGAGCGCGAGCAACGCGCCGAGCACGGCGAAGACGATGCCGGCGATACCGATTCCACCGCCCTCGTCTCCGGCTGTCGCACTGGACACATCGACCGGGCGTGTCCCGTCGTTCCCGCCCTTCGCGCCCTCTAGCCTCTGGCGGAGGATCGCCGAGAGTGACCCGCTCGGGACTCCGAGGGACGTCGGGCCGCCCGTCGGAAACGCGAGCGACGACGTCGAGTAGGCGCCGCCGAGGCTTCCCCGACCCGGTGTCGGATCGAACGGGAGCCACCCGTAGCCGGGGAAGAACACCTCGACCCATGCGTGCGCGTTGTGGTCGGTGACCTCCCACTCCTTCTTGCGCTTGTCGTACGACCCGCTCGTGAAGCCGACCGCGACCCGGGCCGGAACGCCGAGCAACCTGAGCATGACGGCCATGGCGCCGGCGTAGTGCTGGCAGTACCCCTCTTTCGTCCGCAGAATGAAGTCCACGAGCGGGGGGATCGGCCCGACCGGCTGGGCTGGGGTCTCCGTGTAGGAGAAACCGCCCTGGCTTCGCAGCCACGTCTCGAGCGTCGCCGCGGCGATATACGGGCTCTTCGCCTTCCCGACGATCTTCTTCGCCTCGTCGTAGAGCGGCTCGTACTCGCCGAGCAACGCATCGTCGGAGCGATCCGCGAAGAGCTGCGTCACCGCGGCGTCCCGCCCGGGCGTCCCGAACGCGGGAAATCCCACGTCGGGAACGACCTCGAGGTAGGGCGTGACGTCGGTCGGGTAGTCGGCCCCGAGCTTCGAGAGCTCGTCGGGCTTGACCTCTGGTGTGTAGCTCCAGACGAGATACCGATCGCCCAGCCGGAGCCCGCCTGGGGCGGTCACGACACCGTTTTGCGAGTACTGGATCGGTGCCTCCCCCGAGGGCTGCCACTTGATCGGCGCCGCAGCCGCGATGAGGTGCGTATCCGCGAGCCCGACGATCGTCACCTCCTGACGCGTCCAGTTCCTCTCCTTCTTCGCGGCCTCCGGGAGGTTCGGATCCTGGAGGGCGTCGGTGACCTCCGTGACTTGCCGGGGAGGAGTGGAGACGAGGGCTTCCCGCCACCCGACGCCCGTGTACTCGTCGAGCGTCGTGGCGCGCCAGTAGAAGGACTCCTGCGGCGCCTTGATCGTCAGGAC
>JBBQXH010000005.1:0-21063 GCA_038209835.1 Gaiellales bacterium
GAAGCCGTGCCCGCGGCCACCGCACCGTTCGCCGGAGCAACGCACAGCGCTCCGAGCGGCGCAATCCGCACGGGCGCCGGGGCGATTCTCGCAGTCCCGCCCACCTACCAGAGTCACCTCGATACGTTCCGCTTCCTCCAAGGCGCCCTCGTGCCCGGGAAGATCGCGCTCGACCAGCAGCTCGCGGCAACGCTCCAGGCCGGCATCGGCGACAGCGTGAGCCTCGTGCCGACGCGCGGCGCCCCCGCTCAGTCGTTCGTGGTCAGCGGCATCGCGCTCGTGACCACGCCTGACGTGCTCTTCCAGCCGCTCAACCCGCTCGTCGGCCCGGCGCCCGCGCAGCCTCCCGCGCAGATCGCGATCATGCCATTGGCGACGTTCGCATCGCGGATTGGCCCCGCGCTGGCGACGATCACGTCGGCCACAGTCGGGAACTCTGCCGTTCCAGGAGCGCAGACCGGCGCTCAGTGGCAGGTTCAGGTGAAGGTCGACCCGACGGCGTTGACCGGCAGCCCGAGTTCAGCGCTGAAGCAGGCGGGCCAGCTCCGCAATCGCGTCGAGCGCTCGGTTCCGGGTCAGGTGCAGTTCGTCGACAACCTCGCCGAGAGCCTCACCGGGGCCGCGGGCGATGCCCTCTACTCGCAGGCGCTCTTCATCATGCTGGCCATCCCAGGCGCGCTCGTGGCACTCGGTCTGGCGTATCTCGCGGCTCTCGGAACCGTCGATCGTGACCGCCGCGACCTGGCGCTGCTGCGAGCGAGAGGGGGGTCGAAGCGGGACCTGCTGTCGCTCGCTTGCGTCGAGAGCATCGTGATTGGCCTCGTCGCGGGCCTGCTCGCCTCGGGAGCGGCGTTTCTGGCCGTCTCGCTCATCATCAAGGGCGGGGTCGGGCTCACGCTCGGGCGGGCGCTCGGCACCGTCGGTATCTGCATCGCACTCGCGACTGCGGGCGCGGCGGCCGCCAGGATCGGCGCCAACCTCTCGGTCTTCCGAGGAAGTATCGGCGAGGCGGGGCGAAGTGCGAGCCGCCCGGGCAAGCCGCTCTGGCAGCGGCTCTACGTGGACGTCCTGGCCCTCGCGCTCAGCGGCCTCATCTACTGGCTGACCATCCGGACGGGGTTCTCCGCGGTCGTGAACCCTGACTCGAACCCGACGCTCTCACTTTCGATCTACATGTTCTTCGCACCGGCGCTTCTCTGGCTCGGGTCGACGCTTCTCCTCGTCCGTGTGCGCGGGCGAGGGCTCGCCTGGATCGCCCGCCGCGCGGGTGGAGAGCGCGCCACCACCATGCGTGGCTTCCTGCTTGCGAGCGCGGGACGTCGCGGCCCAGCGATCAACCGCGGCCTCGTTCTCGTCGGGCTGCTCCTCGCCTTCGGGGTTAGCCTCGGCGTCTTCACCGCGACGTACAACCAGCAGGCCAACGTCGACGCGGAGCTCACGCTCGGAGCAGACGTCGTCGTCACGGCGCCCCCGGGCGCCGTCGGAAGCCGGGGCCTCGAGGCCGCGGTCGCCCGGGTGCCCGGAGTGGCTGCGACCACCGCCGTCGACCACTCCTACGCCTACGTCGGCCCGGATCTCCAGGACACGTACGGCATCGATCCGACGACGTTCTCGAATGCGACGACGCTGCGCGACTCCTACTTCATCGGCGCAAGCGCCTCACAGACTCTCTCGCGCCTCGCCTCGACCGCCGACGGCATCCTCGTCTCGAAGGAGACGATCACCGACTACTCCCTGAAGACGGGCGATCTGCTGAAGCTCCGTGTCCTCGATCGGGCAACCGGGCAGTTCCGCGTCGTGCCCTTCCACGTGGTGGGCGTCGTCCAGGAGTTCCCGTCCGCACCCAAGGACTCGTTCATGGTTGCGAACCTCCCCTACCTCCAGGCCGCGACGCACGAAACTGGCCCGAACGTCGTCTTCGTCAACACAGCGGGCGACCCTGTCGCGCTTGCCGGGCGGATCGCGAGCGTCACGAAGGCAGCCGGGACGACGGTGAAGAACATCCGGGAGCAGACAGCGCAGACCGTCAGCTCGATCACAACCGTGGATCTCACCGGGATCAGCCGGATCGAGGAGGCGTTCGCCGTCGTGCTTGCGGCGGCCGCGATGGCGCTCTTCGTTGCTCTGGCCGTCGGCGAGCGACGGCAGGAGCTCGCGACGATGACCGCGATGGGCGCGCCGCTACGTACGGTCGCCGCCTTCCTCTGGAGCGAAGCGGCGATCGTCCTCGGCGCGAGCCTCGTGCTCGCCGCGGGCCTCGGGCTTCTCCTCTCGAAGATGCTGGTCGCGATGCTGACACACGTCTTCGACCCGCCGCCCGACCAGCTCGCGTTCCCCTGGCTCTTCCTGCTTGCGCTCGGGGCCGCCGCAGTGATCGGGGCGGCCGTCGCGACGGCGCTCGCGGCACGGCGGCTGGGGCGCCTACCGCTCGGTGCCATACTGCGCGAGCAATGATCGAGCCGCACGTCGTCGTCGTCGAAGACGACATCGAGCTGCGCTCCGTTCTCCTCCGTGGATTGCGAGAGGAGGGGTTCAGCGCCGACGGCGTCGGTACGGGAGCGGAGCTGCTGGCGGTGGCGGAGCAGTCCACGCCGGACGTGCTGGTCGTCGACATCGGACTCCCCGACGCCGACGGACGAGACGTCTGCCAGGCACTCCGCGCACGCGGCGTCCAGACTCCCGTGCTCTTCCTGACCGCCCGAGACGCGCTCCCGGACAGGCTCGCTGGATTCCGCGCCGGCGGCGACGATTACGTGACGAAGCCGTTCGCGTTCGCCGAGGTGGTCGAGCGCGTGCGGGCACTTGCCCGTAGGGGTGGGGCCGACACCGCGATCCAGGTCGGAGGGCTCCGCCTCGATCCCGCAGCGCATGACGTGACCTGTGGCGGAGCCGCGGCGTCGCTCACACCGACGGAGTTCAGGCTGCTGGCGAGGCTCGCGTCGTCCCCCGGTGAGGCCGTGCGCCGTCGCCAGCTGACCGAGGCCGGGTGGCCTCACGGCGCGATCGTCTACGACAACACGCTCGATGCGTACATCGCGCGCCTACGTCGCAAGCTCCGGTCACTCGCCGATGCCCCCCTGATCACGACCGTGCACGGCGTCGGATACACGCTCGAATTGTGAGCAGCTCTGTGAGGCGGCTCCTGCCTCGGGGAATCCGCGGCCGTCTTCTCCTCTCCGTGATCCTGGTTGTCGCCGCCGCGATCGTGGCGCTGACCGTCGTCTTCAACGTCGTCCTGGCGCGAAGCCTCGACGCCAACGCGGACAACCTCTTGCGCGCGCGCTCGTCGGCCGTTCTCGACACCGTGCGGGTCGTGGACGGCCACGTCGTCGCCAGCGAGGCGCCCGACGACGCGGCGGTCGATCCGCTGGTCTGGATCTTCGATGGGTCGGTTCCCGTCGAGTCGCCGCGCGCGCCTGCCGCCGTGAATCAGGTCGCACTCGATCTGGCGGGCGCCGGGAGCCAGTTCGGCGACGTGTCCGATCCCGCGACCCGCCTCTACACCACGCCGATCTCCCGCGAAGGCGCGCAGATCGGCAGCGTGGTGGTCGGGCTGGTGCTCGAGCCCTATGAGCACGCCGAACGCGTCGCCTTGATCGGCTCGCTCGCCTTCGCCGCAATTCTCCTGCTCGTCGTCGCGCTCACCGCGCGATGGATGCTCAGCGCAGCACTCCGGCCGGTCGCCAGGATGAGCGCCGATGCCGACGCCTGGAGCGAGACCGATCTCGACCGGCGCTTCGGGGTTACGGATGCCCACGACGAGCTGACGGCGCTCGCTCAGACGCTCGATCGACTGCTCGACAGGATCGCCGCAAGCTTCCGTCACGAGCAGCGCTTCTCCGCCGAGCTCTCGCACGAGCTGCGCACGCCGCTGGCCCGCGTCGAGACCGAGGCGGAGCTCGCGCTGCGCCACGAGCGCGAGCCCGCGGCCTACCGGGAGGCGCTCACGCAGATCCTTCGCAACGCGAAGGAGCTCTCGCGCACACTCGATGCTCTCGTCGCCGCAAGCCGCCACGAGGATGGCCTGGCCCGCGGGACGGCTGACGCAGCCGCAGCCGTCGACCAGGCAATCGAGGCGTGCTCGACACTCGCCGAGTCGCGGGGGGTCACGCTGTCGGTCACGCCGCCGCGCACACGGGCCCGCATCGGCGTCGACGCCGACCTCGCGGCCAGGATCCTGCAACCGATCGTCGAGAACGCGTGCCGTTACGCCCGGACGACCGTACGCGTCGACATCGACGCACGCGGGCCCGTCGTAACGTTCCGGGTTGAGGACGACGGGCCCGGCATCGCCCCAGCCGAGGCCGAGCGGATCTTCGAGCCTGGCGTCCGGGGGTCGGCCGCGCAGAAGCCCGAGGCTCACGAGGGGGCTGGTCTCGGGCTCGCGCTCAGTCGCAGGCTTGCCCGCTCCGCCTCGGGCGACGTCGAGGTCGGCACCGCTGATGGCGGTGGAGCCAGCTTCGTGCTGCGCCTTCCCGCCACGTGACGAGTGGCCCCGGGGCGGGGCCACTCGTCCTCCGGAGGGAGCTTCGGTGGCATCGGCGCCTCCGGCGCCGATGGAGCTTCGCGGCCTGCTCGGCCGCTGCGCGGCGCCTCCGGCGCCTTGCTATTCGTTCCCCTCGGCCTGGTGGTCAGCGTTCGGGTTGCCCGGCTCGTCGGCATGCCCGTTCGGGCCGTCGTCGCCCGGTACCTCAGGCCCCGACTCCTCACCCTGCGCTTCGGCTGGATCATCCTTGCCGCTCTGATCCTGGACGTTGTCCGTATCAGCCGGTTCCGAGACCTCACCCGGGCCGTTCTGCGTGTCCGCGGTCCCTCCCGCGTTCCCGCTCTGGGTCCCTGTGGTCGGGCCGTTCTGCGTGTCGGCGGTCTCGCCCGCGTTCTCGCCCTGGTTCTCGGTACCCTGGCTGTCCGGCGCCGTCTGGTCGCCTTGCTGTGTGCCCTGCGTCGTCTGCGTCTGCCCGGCCGGCTGCGAGGAGTTGCCGCCTCCCGCCAGGGCCGTGCCTCCGACCGCGAGTGCGGCGATTGCGGCGAGTCCCGCCCCGATCGTGACGATTCGTCGTCTATTCATGGCGTCTGCACCTCCTTTCGCTCTGCTTGTTTACGGTGCAGCACCCACGCTACGAGTCGATCGTGAGCTGGGCATGAGAGCCCGCTATGCGAGGGAGCGCGAGCCAGACGTCGGCGCCCCCGTCTGGCCTGTTCGCGGCGTGAGCGCTACCGCCGTGCGCACTGGCGATTGCCTCGACGATCGCCAGCCCGAGCCCGGATCCCCCGCGCGCCCGGGCTTCGTCGGCCCGGCTGAACCGCTCGAACGCACGCGGCAGGAAGGCGTCGGGAAAGCCGCCGCCGCGATCGGTGACGTGGAGCTCGATCGACCCGTCCCGGCCGACGGCGTACAGGCCGATCGGGCCTTCCCCGTAGCGGAGCGCATTCTCGACGAGGTTCCCGAGCGCCTGCTCGAGCCGCAGCGAGTCGCCCTCGACCGCCAGCGATGAGCGAGGCTCGGTGACGATGTCCCTCCCGGCGGCGCGCGCGCGGCGTCCGAAACGCTCCGCAACAGTCGCGAAGAGATCGTCAACCGAGACCGCGGCCGGCCGGAGCTGAAGCTCGCCCTGATCGGAACGCGCGATGACGAGGAGGTCCTCGGCGAGCTGAGAGAGCCTGTCCGTCTCGTCCCCGGCGGACCGAAGCGCAGCCTCGAGCTCCTCGACCGACCGGGTGCGCCGGAGGGCGAGCTCGATCTCCGTCTTCATGAGCGCGAGCGGCGTTCGCAGCTCGTGGCTCGCATCGCTGACGAAGCGTCGTTCACGGAGGAGTGCTGTGTCGAGACGCGCGAGCATCTCATTGAGCGTTTCCCCGAGCCGCCTGATCTCGTCGTCAGCCGGCGCGAGCGGCAGCCGCTGGTCGACCGTCCTCGCGGAGATCGCAGCAGCTCGTCTGCGCATCGACTCGACGGGACGGAGGGCTGCAGCCGCCAGCAGGTAACCGGCCGCAGACGCGACGAGGAGCGCGATCGGGAGGCCGACCAGGAGCTGGCCCCTGAGCTTGTCGAGGGCGCCCGACCGGTTCTCCAGCGACGCGCCGACGACAACGACGAGGCGCTGATCCTGCGCTGACACGGTTCGCGCCAGAAGGCGCACCGGCTCGTCGAGACCCGGTATCGACTCCCGCTCGACGACGATCGTCTCGTCCATGACCCGGCCGATCTCGTCCGGTGACAGCAGCGGTTCCCCGAGGCGCGCGGTCGCGTCGACCACGCTGCCGTTCTGATCGAGCACCTGGGCGAAGCCGTCGCCCGCCTCGGTCAGGCGGCTTCCTACCCCCTCGCTGAGCCCCGAGTCGGAGGCGTCCACGAGCGTGGCGATGTCATCCGCCCGGGTCCGGAGGTTCTGCGTGATCTGGCTGCTGAGCTCGGACCCGAGTCGCAGGTAGAGAAAGGCTCCGGTCGCGGCGAGCACGACCGCCATCACGAGCGCGAAGGCGAGCGTCAGACGCAGCCGTATGGGGATCCGGCTCAGCCGCCACCGTCCTTCCGCAGTCGGTATCCAGCGCCTCGCACCGTCTCGATCGAGGCGAGACCGAACGGGCGGTCGATCTTCGCCCTCAGGTACTTGACATAGACGTCGACGATGTTCGACCGGTTCTCGTACGTGTAGTCCCAGGCGTGCTCGAGCAGATCGAACCGCGACAGGACGTGACCCTGACGCCGCATGAAGACCTCGAGGAGCCCGAACTCCTTGGTCGAGAGCTCGATCTCCATCTCGCCGCGCCAGACCTGGCGGGTCGCAGGATCCATGCGGAGACTGCCGGCTTCCAGCACCGGCGCCTGCTCGACGGCACCCCGCCGCACGAGCGCCCGCAGCCGGGCCAGGAGCTCGTCGAAGGAGAACGGCTTCGTCAGGTAGTCGTCGGCGCCGGTGTCGAGGCCCGCCACCCGATCCTCGACGGCATCGCGCGCTGTGAGCATGAGGACCGGCGACCAGACGTCGGTCGTGCGGAGCTTGTGACAGGTTTCGAATCCGTCGATCCCCGGAAGCATCACGTCGAGGACGATTGCGTCGTACTCCGTCGAGCGCGCCATCCAGAGCGCGTCTTCACCGCGATGCGCGACGTCTGCCACGTGCCCCTCCTCGAGCAGGCCGCGCCGGACGAGACTCGCCATCTTCACATCGTCTTCCACGATCAGCACACGCATGACCGCGCATCATCCTCCGCGAAGATGAGAGCGGGATGAGAAGGCGTACCGTGCCTAGAGGTTCGATGTGAAATTGGCGTGCGTCTGGGGAGCCGCCTGCACCAAGGAGCGTGGTCGACTCGATCGGTGGCGAGGCTGGTGGCCCTTGGTGCCGATCGAGGCGGCCGCGATCCGCCGCGTGCAGGCACTCATCCAGACGTGCGGTCATCTCACATCAAGCCTCTCGGACTCAGGCGGCCTGTCCGGAAACCCCGGCGTGGGCGGGACTCGCGCGTGAGGGTGCCTGGCGAGGACGCAGGAGGCGGCCAGGCGCCCTCACGCGCCGCCTCCGGACGTGGTGGGGTTTCCGGATAGGCCGTTAGCCGTCCGAGACGGATGGCGCGGCGACGGGCGGGGGCAACGCTTCGGAGCGAAGCAACCGCAGCGACCGCCGGATGTTGAGCGTGCGCAGAAGGAGCGCCACGGCGATCAAGGCGAGCACGACGTCGAAGGCGGCCACCGTCGCCTGGGTTCCGACGCTGAAGCCGAGCAGCGCGCTCGCCGGGACGACGCCGCCAAGCGCGACGAGGAGCATCGCCTGCTGAGCGCCCGCTCCTCCCGGGAGCAAGGGCACGAACGTGGCGAGCACCTGCACGGCGAGCACCGCGAAGACGACCCTCGGGGTGACCGACACGTGGAACGCACGGAGAAACCACCAGACCGCGCCGGCACGGCAGAGGAGGGCGAGCGCCTGCCAGGCTACGACCCGCGCAAGCGGGCCGCGTCGTGTGCTGAAGACGGAGAACCCGCGGCGCGCCTCGACAGCGAGATCGCGCAACCACTCCTTCCGGCGAAGCCCAGCGCGGAGGATGATCGCGGCGAGAACGACGATGGCCGCGGCGGCAGCGGCGACGAGGACCGGATGCTGGACGACGACCGACCCGGCGCTCGTCCACGGGAGCACTCCGCCGGCGACGAGCCCGAGCGAGAGCGCCGCAACGAGCACGGGTACGAGAAGGACCGCGTCGATCAGCGTCTCGACCACGATCGTCGCGGCGAGAGCCGGGTACGTCGACCCGGGAACCATGCGCTTCGTGAGGGCGACTCTCGCCACCTCCCCGGTGCGTGCCGGAAGCACGGCGTTCAGCCCGACCGCTGTCAGGTAAGCGCCGAACGTTCCAGGGAACGCCACGCCCGCGTCCGGGTACGACGCGCGCAGGATTCCCTGCCAGGCTCGAGCGGTTGCGGCGAGCTTCGCCAGCTGGAAGCAGAGTGCGAACACGAGTGCGGTCCACCCGACGGCGCCGACGTGCCCGACGACAGACTCGAGGGCCGAAGCCAGATCGCGCAGGTTGCTCATTCTGCTGTCGGCCCGGATTGGATCCACTGCGCGCCGACTTCTACGCGCCGCGCACCGCGCACGGCCAGGGGTGCAGAGAAGGCCGCCCTCCGTCGCGCCGCCTCCACCACATCGAGCTGCCGGTCGCATCTGGCACCGGCGCGGCACAGGGCGAATGTCGTCAGAGCCGAGACCGTGAGCCACAAGCCGACGGCCACCGTGGCCAAGATCCCGAAAGTCATCTCGTCGTCCTCGAGTCGCATGCGCTACCCATCCCACATCGATGATCGACCTCGGCGATGAAGCGGAGATGAACGCAAGGCCCTTGGCGCGGGCCGCGCAGCGGACGCGCCGCAGGCCCCAGGCCGCGAAGCGTCAGGCCGCGCCAGCGGCCGTATCCGCAAAGCCCGCGGCGCGGGCCGCGCTGCCGGCACGCAACGGCGCCGCAGGCGCCAGCCGTGCCAGGAAAGGGCCGCAGGCCCGGTCACGCCGCAGGCCCCAGGCCGCGAAGCGTCAGGCCGCGCCAGCGGCCGTATCGGCCGCGCCAGCGGCCGTATCCGCAAGGCCCCCGAAGAGTCAAGCCGCGGCAGCCGCCGTGTACCGAAGATCTCGCGAAGCCGCAGTTCGCTTTTCATCGTCATCTCATGATGGCCAATCAGAGTCGTGCTGTGGGGGAGAACACACCCCCCATACGACCTGTCATGAGATCCGTTACATTCTCGCGTCCCCTCGCCTTCCGGCTCCTCGCCCTCGGGGCGGCACTCGTCACCTTCGGATTCCTCGCCGAGGACGCGAGAAGTCGCGAGTTGATGAGTTGGGACTTCCCGGTCGCCCGCTACGTCCACGGTCTCGATGATCGCGCCCTGGATCAGGTCTTCAGATTCTTCACGATCGTTGGAGGAGGGTACGGCCTTCTGCTCGTGGCATCCGCCGTTGTCGTCGGGCTGATCGTCCACCGCCGGTTGCGAAGCGCCGCGTTCGTCGGCCTCGCGGTTCTCGGCGCGCCGCTTCTCTCGGGCGCACTCAAGCAGGCATTCGGCCGTCCCCGTCCCGGACTTTCGGATAGCGGTGATCGGCTGCTACTCCACGGGGCCCAGCGGGAACTGCTGATCGCAGCCGCGGTCATCGCCGTGATCGCTCTGGTCGCTCGCCGGCCGCGGTATGCACTGGTCGCGCCCGTCTACCTCCTGGCGCTGGGAGTCAGCATGCTGGTCGGATTGACGTCTTCGCCGGTCTCCGGCCTCGACGCCTTCCCGAGCGGCCACGCAACCGGCTCGTTCGCGCTGGCAACGGCCGTTGCGGTTCTCGCGTGGCCGACCCGGTGGCGACTCGCCGTCATCGCGGGAGGGGCTCTCTTCGTCGTCGCAGTCGGCCTCTCGCGGCTCTACCTGGGAGTTCACTTTCCCTCCGACATCCTTGCGGGCTGGTGTGTCGCGCTCGCGTGGGTCGCTCTCCTCCGGATCGCGTTCTCCAGGGTGCTTCCGACGCTCAGCGAGCTCTCCCCGAGGCGCCTCTTGCGTCGCCGGTCAGTGCGCGTCAGCAGCTGAGCAATTCGAGCGCAAGAAAGTCGCCTCAGCGCGCTCTTTGCTCCCAGAGCCATCGAGACGTGAACCCGACCTCCCAGGGGGTACCCGTGACGCTCAGCCGGTTCTCACGCCAACGCGACCCGTTCGGCTTCACACGGCGCTTCGCCATCGTCGCCGGACGCCTCACTCCGACCAACCGGCGCCTGCTCGAGGCCGCTCGCCGCCTCGGCGCGGACGCAACGATCATCGACCCCGTCGACGCCGAGCGGCGGCTTCGCCCCGGCGACATCGCCCTCGGCCGGCTCGACGTCCTTCCGACGATGGACGGAGTCGAACCGGGGATCGAGACGCTACGGCGGCTCGAAGACCGCGGCATCGACGTCCTGAACGGCCCCGGCGCGCTGCTCGGCGCGCACGACAAGCTGACGACGGCCCTTCGCCTGGCCGCCGCCGGCGTCGCCCACCCGCGCACGTCTCACATCGACGAAGAGGCGCACCACGGGCTCGAGCTACCCCTCGTCCTCAAGCCCCGCTTCGGCAGCTGGGGAAGGGACGTGACGGTCTGCCGCCACCGCTTCGCACTACGGCGGGGTCTTCGCGTCCTCCGGCGGCGCCCCTGGTTCGAACGTCAAGGCGCTCTCGCGCAGGAGCTCGTCCCGCCGCAGGGACGCGACCTTCGAGTGGTCGTCGCCGGCGGCGAGGTCGTCGGCGCGGTCGAGCGTGTGGCTCGCCGCGGTGAATGGAGGACGAACGTGTCCCTCGGCGGAGCCCGCCACCCGGTCGATCCGCCGGCCCTCGCCCGCGACCTCGCCGTTCGCGCCTCGTACGCGATCGGAGCCGAGCTCGTGGGGGTCGACCTCTTGCCGGACGGCGATGGCGGGTACGTCGTCCTCGAGCTGAACGGGGCGGCCGACTTCACGGAGGAGTACTCGCTCGAGGGCACGGACGTCTTCGAGCGGGCCGTCGATGCCCTCACGCGCTACGCTCGGATCGATGAAGGGACGCAAGAAAAAGAAGAAGCTGTCGCGACCGGCGTTGGGGCGTAACCTCGCCGTTCGTCCGGGGGCAGGCCCGCACAAGGCTGCCCCCGAGAAGCGCCGGGCCGAGCGCCTCCGGCGCGAGATCGACGAGCAGCAGGATCCGCCACCGCCGCCGCCCTGACTCATTCGAGGGCGGCGCGGGCGGCGAGCGTTCCTTCGAGCGTCGCCTCCTCGAGTGAGCGCGGGCTGCGGCAGTCGCCGGCCTCCTCGACACGAAGCCCGAGCCGGCTGAGACCGGGAGCGAGGTCGTCGTTCGGTACCCGTCCAAGGGCGAGAACGAGGGCTCCGGCGGCAATCGACGCCTCGCGCTCCGGCGCGAACACGTTGCGGAAGAGCACCTCGCCCTCCCGCGTCGAGACGAGCTCGAGATGCTGCTCGACGCGAACACCCGCGCGGTAGAGACGCTCGAGGTAGAGGTTCCGCGTGTACTGATGGAGACACGCTCCGATCGCGGCCGAGGCGACGGCGAGCGTGACCCGGCGCCCACCGGCGGCCAGAACCTCCGCGGCATCGAGACCGGCCGGATCGCCGCCCCAGTCCGCGACGACGACCTCCTTCGCGTCGGGAAGACGCCCGCCGAGGACATCCCAGGCCTGGACGGCTCCCTCGAAACGCGGCTCGGGCTCGAACGGACGGGCACCTGTCGCGACGACGACGGCGTCGGGGTCGAGCGACATGACCGCGGCCGCGTCGGCTTCGACGCCGAGCCGGAGCTCGATCCCGTCGAGGAGGCGCTCGTAGTTCGCGGTGAGCACACGCGCGGTCTCGCCGTGGGCCGGTGCGGCGCCGGCGAGCGCGATCTGCCCCCCGATCCGCTCGCCACGCTCGAGGAGCGTCACCTCGTGCCCTGATGCATGCGCATCGAGAGCCGCGGCGAGCCCCGCCGGGCCGGCCCCGACCACCACGACGCGTCGGCGCTGCGATGCCCTCCGAGGTCGCGGCAGGGTCAGCTCCCTCCCGGTGCGCGGGTTCTGCGAGCAGCCGATCGGCGTCCCGGCGTGGTAGTGGGCGATGCAGGCGTTGCAGCCGATGCAGCGGAGGATCTCGCCGCTGAGGCCATCCCTCGCCTTCGCCGGGAGGTCCGGGTCGGTGATGAGCGCGCGGGTCATCCCCACGGCATCCGCACGACGCTCGGCGATCAGCCGCTCGGCCTCGACCGGATCGACGATCCTGGTCGTCGCAATGATCGGCGGGCCGACGCGGAACGACTCCGTCAGGTTCTCGATCGCGTTCTCGGGCGTCGGTGGCGGCGGAGCGATGCCCGTGGAGCCGCGATAGGTCGAGGACTCGCCCATCGCGAGACTGAGGTAGTCGACGCGACCCGCGAGCTCGCCGGCCACGCCCTGCGCTACGGCGGAGTCGGCCGAGAGCCGGACCCCGAGCACGATCCCGGGAGCGACCCGGCGCACAGCATCGACGACCGCGAGCAGGAACGCCGGGCCGGCCGCCCAGCGATCCACGCGCCGGTTGAACGCGGGCGTGAAGAACTGCGCCACGAGGTAGTTGTGGGCGGCCGAGACCTCGACGCCGTCGAGCCCGCCCGCGGCCGCGAGCTCGGCTCCCCGTGCGTACCCGGCGATGATCGCCTCGACCTCCTCCTCGCGCATGGCCCTGGGCTCGGTGCCGAAGCGCTGGCTCGGGATCGCCGAAGGCGCAAGCGCCGGAGCCCTCGGCGGGCTCGCGATCTGCTCCCGGCCGCCGTGGAAGAGCTGCACGAACAGCCGCGTCCCGTACGGCTGGACGGCCCCCGCAACCCGCCGGTAGCCGTCGACGATCTCGTCTCGATAGCCCGCGAGCGTGTGCGCGTGCAGCAGCCCCGACTCGTGAATCGCCGTGGCCTCGAGGACGATCAGCCCGGCGCCGCCGCGCGCACGCGCCTCGTGATAGGCGGCGAACTCCGGCGTTGGCAGGTGCCCCTGCACGAGGTTGGTCTGGTGGGAGGTCGAGACGATCCGGTTGGGGATCTCGACCGATCCGAGCGTCAGCGGCTCGAACAGGTGGTCAAGCACGCGCCTGCTCCGCCTCGAACGCGGTGCGCTCGGCGGCTGTCAGCGGCCGCGACCCGGTCTCCTCCGGGCGACGCGCGACGAGCACCGCCTCAGCCTCGGCCGAGATCGTGCCGTCCGCGAGCACGATCTCTTCCTTCGTGCGCACGCTCGATGTCCCGATCCGGTCGAGCCGGCACCGTGCGACCACGACATCGTCCTCCTGGCGCAGCTCCCGACGAAAGTCGATCGCGACGCGAGCGAGCACGAAATCCCATGGCGAGTCCGCGTCGCCGAGCACGCGCTCGAGCCACTCGTCCCGCACCTCCTCGAGGTAGGTGAGATAGACGGCGTTGTTGACGTGACGGTACGCGTCCATGTCCCGCCACCTGATTTCGATGCGCTTCTCGTGCAACGGTCAGGGATGATGACGCCTCCCGTGACGGAAAGCCACGACGAGAACACCCTGCGCGGCGGTATTCGCCCGCTTCTCTTTCCCCGATCCGCCGTCATGATCGGCGCGACCGACCGGACGGAGTGGACCGCCTACCTGGCCCATCGGGCGCTCGCGAGCGGGATCCCGGCCTGGGGCGTGAACCCAAATCGGGACGATGTCGCCGGGCTCCCGTGCTTCCCGAGCGTGGCCGCGCTCCCCGAGCTACCGGAGCTCGCGTTCGTCCTCGTCGGGCACGGCAGGATCGAGGCGGCCGTCTCGGAGGCCCTCGACGCCGGTGTCCGCGCCTTCGTCATCCCGGGGCTCGGGGCCGAGTCCGGAGCCGAGGGGCCGCCGGTCGCTACGCGCGTCGCGAAGCTCGCCACCGAGGCGGATGCGGCGGTCGTCGGGCCCAACTGCATGGGGGTTGCCGTGCCGGGCGGACCGTCGTTCTGGATCGGCACCGTGCCGGAGAGCTGCGCGACGGGCCACGTCTCGGCGATCGCGCACTCCGGCTCGATCGGCGAAGCCCTGCTCGCGCTCGGCGGACGCGTCGGGCTGCGCTGCGTTGTCTCGTCGGGAGGCGAGCTCGTCCGCGACGCGGCCGACCTCTGCGCGTACTTCGCCGAGGACGAGGCGACGCGCGCAGTCGGGCTCTTCCTGGAGACGATCCGCAGACCGGCCGCGTTCGTGCGCTCGCTCGAGCTGCTGGCAGTGGCCGGGAAGCCCGCCGTCTGCCTCAAGACGGGCCGCTCGGAGGCGGCGGCGCGGGCCACGCTCTCGCACACCGGCGCGCTCGTCGGCTCGGCCCGCGCGTTCTCGGCGATGCTCCGCCGGGTCGGGGCGATCGAGGTGGATGACTACCCGCAGCTCGTCGAGACGCTCGAGGTGCTCGGCCGGCGGCGACTCCCCCGAGGCACCCGGATCGCGGCGGTGTCGAACTCGGGGGGAGAAGGCGCGCTCCTCGCCGATGCCGGCCACGCCGCCGGTCTGCCGTTCGAGCCGCTCGGCGAGAGCCTTGTCGGGCAACTCACGACCGAGTTCCCGAACTACGTCGCCCCCGGGAATCCGCTCGACGCCTGGGCGATCGACGACGTCTCGGTCGTCTTTCCGCGCTCGCTCGAGCTGCTCGCCGGGTCGGGCGAGTTCGACATTCTCCTCGCCCACATCGACCAGTCGCAGTTCATGGGGGAGCACGAGACCGCCAACGCGCTGCTGATCGCGGGCGCGCTCGCCGACGCGGTCGACGGTACCGAGATCTTCCCGGCCGTGACCTCGGTGCAGAGCGCAGACCCTGCTCCAGCGATAACCGCGCTCGCCCGTGAGCGGGACGTGGCCCTGCTGCGCAGTCCGGGGAACGCGATGCGCGCGCTCGCTGCCGTTGTGGGCTGGCGAAAACCCACCCCTGCCGATCCCGCTCCACCGATTGAGCTCGGCGCACTCGCCGACGGTCCGCTGCCCGAGCACGAGTCCGCCCTCGTGCTCGAGCGCTACGGGATCGCCTTCGCCCCCCGCCGCCGTGCGGCGAGCGCCGCCGAAGCAGCTCAGGCGGCTGCGGAGCTCGGATGCCCGGTCGTCGTCAAGATCGACGGGCCCGCGCACAAGGCAGCCGAGGGCGGTGTCGCGCTCGGGATCGAGACCCCGGAGGCGGCGGCCGCGGCGGCGGAGCGCCTCGGCGGCAGCGTCCTCGTCGCCAAGCAGCTCCCGTCAGGAGTCGAGGCGTTCTGCGGGATGGCCCGCGATCCGGCCTACGGGCCAATCGTGGCCGTCGGCCTCGGCGGCGCAGCCGTCGAGGCGCTCTCGCTCGCTGCGACGTGCCTCGCGCCGATCGGCGACGAGCTGGCGCGCGAGCTCGTCGAGGACGCACCGGGCCTCGCCGCCGTCGCCTCGGAGACCGCCCTGGACGCGATCGCCCGCGCTGTCTTCGCGCTCGGACGGCTGGCGATCGACCATCCCGAGATCGCCGCCTGCGATGTCAATCCGCTGATACTGAGCGCCGACGGCGCTGTCGCCGTCGACGCACTCGTCATCGTCGATCGAAGGAGCCTCGAGTGAGCGAATCCCTCGTCCTCTACGAGTGTCGTGGCCCGGCCGCGTGGATCACGCTGAACCGTCCCGACAAGCTGAACGCGCTGACGAAGGAGATGGTCTCCGGTCTCCACGCAGGGATGGACGCCGCACACGGCGACGACGAGGTCAAGGTGGTCGTCCTGACGGGCGCCGGCCGCGCGTTCTCGGCGGGCTTCGACATCGGCCAGGACGCCGGGGTCGCGACCGCCGACGGCTGGCGCGAGGTGCTCGCGGCAGACGTCGAGGTCACGATGCGCCTTCGGACGCTCGAGAAGCCGACGATCGCCGCGGTTCGGGGCTGGTGCCTGGGCGGCGCCTGCGAGCTGGCGATGGCGTGCGACCTGATCGTCGCCACCGAGGACGCGAGGTTCGGCGAACCGGAGATCAGATTCGGCTCCGGGCCGGTCACGCTCCTGATGCCGTTCGTCCTCGGGGAGAAGAAGACGAACGAGCTGCTCCTGACAGGCGACGCGATGGACGCCGAAGAGGCCGAGAAGCGCGGGCTCGTGAACCGCGTCGTTCCCGCGGGCGAGCTCGATGCAGCAACCGAGGAGCTCGTCCGCAAGATCGCCCCAACGCCACTCCCGGTGCTCCGGCTGACCAAGCTGGCGCTCATCCGCGCCTCCGAGGCGATGGGCCTCCGCGAGGCGGTCAACGCGAACCTCGAGCTCTCGGCCATTCTCAACGCGACCGAGACGCCCGAGGGCCGCGAGTTCTCGAGGATCGCCGCCGAGCAGGGCTTGAAAGCCGCCCTCGCTTGGCGAGACTCGAGATACGGCGAAGACTGATGCCGGTCCCGAGCCTTGTCTGGTTTCGCTTCAGGCTCTACACGAGGAGCAGCCTCTGGGTCGTTCCCGTGCTCTTCGTCATCGCCTCGATCATCCTCGGCTACTTCTCACGGAAGATCGACGAGGCCTTCCCGGACGTGACCCTGGGACTGAGCACCGACGGCGCACGCGCGATTCTCGAGACGATTGCGACGGGCATGCTGACCTTCACCGGCGTCGTCTTCTCGGTCGTGCTCCTCGCCGTGCAGTTTGGTTCGAGCGCGTTCTCGCCGCGCCTCCTCCGGACGCTCTACCGCCGTGCGACGATCAAGGTTGCCTTCGGCACGTTCCTCTTCAGCCTGATCGCAATCGGCAAGGTCAGCCCCGAGCCATCCCCGGGTTTCGTTCCCGCGATCTCCGTGGCGATCTCGATTGCACTCGTGCTCGCGAGCCTGCTGATGTTCGTCATGCTGCTCAGCACCGTCGCGAGCTCGTTGCGGGCGGCCGGCATCGTCCGCAGCATCGGCCGTGAGGGACGTCGCGTGATCGCCGAGATGTACCCGGATCGTCTCGAGGGCGACGCGCCGCCGCGCGAGCCGCGTCCCGTAGCGGCGAACTGGGCTCAGACCGTGAGTCACAAGGGTGAGCCGGGGGTGATCGTCGCGATCGACCGCCGAGCGCTCGCCGCGACCGCGCGTCGAACCGGCGCGACGATCGAGATGATTCCAGCCGTCGGGGACTTCGTGAAGACGGGTGAGCCGCTGTTCGGCGTCTCCGGCGCGCAGCGACAGATCCGCAACCGCCTCCTGCGCCGGGCGGTCGCCTACGACGACGAACGGACTGTCGAGCAGGACCCGAAGTTCGCGTTCCGGTTGCTCGTCGACATCGCGAACAAGGGTCTCTCCCCTGCGATCAACGACCCGACCACGGCTGTCCAGGCCATCGACCAGGTCGATTCGCTGCTCACCCAGCTCGCCGATCGCGAGCTCGACGTCAGCATCACGCGCGACCATGATGGCCGCGTGCTCCTCGTGGTGCCCGCTCCTCGCTGGCAGGACTTCCTCGAGCTGGGCGTTGGTGAGCCCCTTCGCTACGGGGCGGGCTCGCTGCAGATCTCCCGGCGACTTCGTGCCCTGCTCGACGGGTTGCTCGCCGCCGTCCCGACTCGGCGCCGCGACACGGTCGAGGAGCTGCTCACTCGCCTGGATCACAGCGTCGCACGGTCGTTTCCTGACCCTGACGAGCGCGCCTTCGCGCTCCAGCCCGATCGTCAAGGCACCGGCTCGGCGACGCTCGAGCTGGCCACGAGGGAGGACGACGGCGGGACGCATTCGTCCCACCCGTCCACCCCATCTCAACCGCGCGAAGGCCAGAGGTTTGATGCGAAATGACCGCACGTCTGGATGAGTGCCTGCACGCGGCGGATCGCGGCAGCCAACCACGCTCCTTGGTGCAGTCGACTCCCCAAATGCACGCCCATTTCGCATCAAACCTCTAGTCTGCCCTGGTGAGAACCGTCTCACGCCTGTCGGTCACGCCTGTCAAGGGCCTCGGGCTGCTCCATCCCGAGGAGATCGAGCTCGACGACGGTGGCGCGCCCGAGAACCGCCGCTTCTACCTCGTCGACAGCGTCGGGTTTCTCTTCAGCGGCATCGACTACGGACCGCGCGTTCGCGTCCGTCCGAGCTACGACCCGAGCGGCGAGACCCTCGCTCTCGCGTTTCCGGACGGCAAGATCGTCGAGGGAAGCGCCCTCGCGGACGGCGACGAGGTCACGACCGACTTCTACGGCCGGCAGGTGCCCGGGCGGATCGTGGAGGGAGCGTTCGGGGATGCCCTCAGCCGGTACGTGGGAAAAACGCTGCGCCTCGTCCGCGCGAATCGCCCCGGGGACGGCTGCGACGTGCAGACGGTGACCTTCCTCTCGGACGCGTCGGTCGACGAGCTCCGCCGGCAGGCGCAACGGGACGATCCGCTCGACGAGCGCCGCTTTCGCATGCTCATCGGCCTCGACGGCTGCGCAGCGCACGAGGAGGACACCTGGGACGGAAGGCTGCTCGAGATCGGCGAGGCTCGCGTTCGGGTCGGCGGACCGGTAGCGCGCTGCGCGACGACGACGCGAGATCCGTCGACCGGCGAGCGCGACTTCGACACGTTGAGGGCGATCAAGAACTACCGCGGTCTTCGAGAGGGCAAGAACATCGACTTCGGCGTCTACGGCGACGTCGAGAAACCTGGCCGGGTCCGCATCGGCGACCCGGTCGAATTCGTCGGGGAGGACTGATCATGGCAACACGGACGCCGGTTGAGATCGACAGGGATCGGATCCGCGAGTTGACAACGCGGGAGGAGCGGCGGCTCGACGATAGGACGCCTGGCTCCCACGAGATGTATGAACGGGCCTCGAAGACGCTAGTGAACGGCGTCTCGTCCTCCTACCAGGTGCGCGACCCGTGGCCCCTGTATCTCGCGAAGGGCGATGGCCCGCGCGTCTGGGACGTCGACGGCAACGTCATGCTCGACTTCCACAACGGCTTCGGCTCGATGGTCCAGGGGCACGGGCACCCGGCGATCTCGAAGGCCGTCTCGGAGCGCGTCGAGCTCGGCACGCATTTCGCCGCTCCCGTCGAGGACGACGTCGTCGTCGGCGAGGAGCTTGCGCGGCGCTGGGGTCTCCCGAAATGGCGCTACGTGAACTCCGGCTCCGAGGCGACGATGGACGCGATTCGAATCGCCCGCGCCTACACGGGCCAGGACACGATCGTGAAGATCTTCGGCTCCTACCACGGCCATCACGACTACGTGATGGTCTCGATCGGCGTCCCCTATGACAGCATCGGCGACCGGGACAACCTCGCGTCGCTCGCCTACGGCGCCGGGATCCCGCAGGTCGTCGTCGACATGACGATCCCCGTGCCGTTCAACGACGTGGTCGCGATGGAGCACCGCATCGAGCGCCTGATCGAGGAGGGCCGAAAGCCCGCCTGCGTGATCATGGAGGCGGCGATGATGAACCTCGGGGTCATCCTCCCGGAGCCCGGCTACCTCGAGGCGGTTCGCGAGCTGACCACAAAGCACGGCATCGTCCTCATCTTCGACGAGGTCAAGACGGGCCTCTGCATCGCCGCCGGCGGCGCGACCGAGCGCTTCAGCGTCCTGCCCGACATGGTGACGCTTGCGAAGGCGCTCGGCGGCGGCCTCCCCTCCGGCGCGATCGGCGCGAGCGAAGAGGTCATGGAGGTCGTCGAGAACGGCAGCGTCTACCAGGTAGGGACGTACAACGGGAATCCGCTCTCGATGGCGGCGGCACGCGCCAGCCTGTTCGAGGTGCTGACGCCCGAGGCCTACGCCCACCTCGACGCGCTCAACGACCACCTGTTGAAGGGCTGCGAGGAGGTCATCGAGACGCACGGCCTCCCCGGCTACGCCGTCGGCGTCGGCTCGAAGGGCTGCGTGACCTTCTCTCCGAAAAAGGTCGTCGACTACGAGACGTTCAAGGAGAACCAGGACGCCGACCTCTGCGACCTCGCCTGGCTCTACAACATCAACCGGGGCATCTTCATGACACCGGGCCGCGAGGAGGAGTGGACGCTCTCGGTCACCCACTCCTTCGAGGACTGCGACCGCTACGTGGAGGTCTTCGAGGAGATGGCGCACGACCTGACATCGTAGAGGGCCGCGCGCGGGGCGGCACGGAGATGGAGAGCGCGACGGACACGACGGCCACACCGGGCCAGACGCGGCTCCTCCAGGCGCTGCTCCAGCGGATCGAGGAGCGCGTCGCTCCCGAGCGTGTCGAGCTCCTCGCTCAGTTCACTCGCGCCTACGTGCGCCGGATCCCGGCCGATGTCGCCCAGAGGCTCGATCCCGAGGAGCTCTTCGGACAGGTGCTGGGCGTCTTCGAGCTCGCGGACGCCCGCGGCTTCGAGCCCTTTGCGGTGCGCGCGTTCAATCCCACGCTCGCCGGCGACGGCTACTCAACAGTCGGCTCGGTCGTCGAGACCAACACCGACGACTCGCCGTTTCTCGTCGACTCCGTCTCGGAGGAGCTGAACGCCCGGGGCCTCGAGATTCGACTCGTCGTCCACCCCGTGATCGGGACGGAACGCGACCAGGACGGTCGGATCCAGCAGGTCCTCCACGCACGCGAGTCGACGCGCCGCGAGTCGGTCATGCACTTCGAGACGGGGCGCCACGCCTCGCCGGAGGCGCTCGCGGAGCTCGAGGCCAGCATCAGGGCGATCTTCGTCGACGTCCAGGCCACGGTGCGCGACTTCAAGGCGCTCACCGACCGCGTTCCGGAGATGGTCGAGGCAGCTCGCGCGAGCGGTGGTCGCTACGCTCCGGACGAGATCGAGGAGACCGAGCTCTTCCTCTGGTGGCTCCTCGACGGCAACTATGTCTTCCTCGGCTATCGGGAGTACGCGCTCGAGAACGACATGCTGAGCGTCGTGCCAGAGCGTGGGCTCGGCATTCTCGCGAGCGACACGGGCTCGGCGTATGCCCAGCCGGTGCCGCTTCAGGCGATCGATCCGGGTCTCCGTGACCGCCTGACCGCCGGAAACCTGCTCGTCGTCTCGAAGACAAACCGCTTCTCGACCGTTCATCGCCGGGTGAAGATGGACGACATCACCGTCAAGCGAGTGGGCCCCGACGCCGAGGCGATCGGAGCGCTCCGGCTGGTCGGCCTCTTCACACGCAAGGCATACATGGCGCCGGCGAGCCGCAT
>JBBQXH010000006.1:0-21060 GCA_038209835.1 Gaiellales bacterium
TCCGATGACGCGGCTGTCGATGTCGAGAATCTGGTTGACCTCGGCCCGCTCGGTCGAGACGATCATGCCGCGGTCGGAGTGCGCGAGCGTCAGGTGCCCGTGCTGCGAGAACATCGTGTTGAAGTTCAGCTCCTGCGAGAGGTTCTCGTAGAGCTTCACGCTCTCCCGGTAGAACTCGGCGCCCTCGGGGGTACGGTAGTTCGACCGGATGATGGTCGTGTTGCGCCCTGAGCCGCCAGCGCCGAGGTAGCTCTTCTCGAGCACGGCGATGTTCTTGATGCCGTGGTTCTTCGAGAGGTAGTACGCGGTGGCGAGGCCGTGCGCACCGCCGCCGATGATCACGACGTCGTAGCGCTTCTTCAGGCTCGCTTTCCGCCACATCCGCTTGGGGAAGAAGATGTCCTTCACGAGCGGCCACCCGGGATCGCGTCGACGCCGATCGGGCCTCCGCCGAGGGGCTCTGCCGCGTCGAGAGCGACCTCCCAGAGGTAGTGGCCGTACTCCTGCGGGAAGACGATCCAGTAGGCGCTTTCGCGCTCGAGCACGTGCGCGGTGACGTGCGAGACGTCGCCGGTCGCCGGGAAGCGATGGAGAGGTGTCATGCGCCGCACGACGGTGAGCGCCTCGGGCCCGACGATCGCGAGGACGCCGTACATACCGGTTACGTCCAGCACCGTTCCCCCGGCTTCGCCGAGTCGCGCGCGAACAGCGGCCGTCTGCGGGAAGGGACAGAGAACGATCGCCTTGACGGCCGTGATCCGGTGCCAGACCGTGTCGCCGACGATCGCGTCCGGAACGTTCCCAGAGACCTCGGTCTTCCCGAGGTGCGAGAGGTCGGCGATGCCGGCGTGCTCGAGGTGCTCCTGCTCGCCCGGGATCGACACGGGGACGCGCCAGCCGTCGCGCTCCTCGAAGGTCGCGCCGTGCTCGCGCTGGTGGCGATCCATCGGCGACGTCAGCACCGGCGAGAAGCCGAGGTCGCTGCGCGCCCGATCCGGCGAGAGAAAGGTCAGCCCACTCATGCGCGCAGGTGTGTCCCGTCCGGGTCGAAGAACGGCTTGGTCTTGACGATGGCCGGTTCGAGCGCTCCGTCGATCCGCACGTCGAACGTCGATCCCTCCTCGGCGAACTGGATCGGGACGACGGCCATGCCGATCGTCTTGTCGAGCTGTGCGCTCCAGCGGACGCTCGTGATGCGTCCGGACGATTTCCCGTCCACGACGATCTGCGCCCCCTCGACGGGAACCCGGCCGTTTGGCATCTCGAAGCCGACGAGCATCCAGTTGAGGCCGCGATCCTTGACCTGCTCGATCGCCCACTTGCCGACGAACTCCTCCTTGTCGAGCTTGACGATCCACGACATCGCCGCCTCGAGGGGATTGGACTCGCCGTCGGTGTCCTGACCGACCAGGATGTGCGTCTTCTCGAGGCGCAGGATCCGCTGTGGCTCGAGCCCGAACGGTGCGGCGTTCCACGTTTTCCCCTGCTCGAACAGCGTGTCGAGGAGATACTCGCCGAACGGGCTCGAGAAGTGGATCTCGTAGCCGAGCTCGCCGACGAACCCGATTCGCAGGATCAGGGCCGGGACACCCGCGATATGTGCGTGCTTTGCGTCGAGGTAGGTGAACGCCTCGTTCGAGACGTCGATGTCGGTGACCTTCTCCATCAGCTTGCGCGCGTTCGGCCCGGCGACGTTGATCGCCGACACCGCGCCGGTCAGATTCGTGCAGGTCACATCCATGTGCCAGACGGCGTTCCACCACAGGAACCACTGGTGGACACCGTCGGCTCCTGTCGAGGTCGTCGTCACGTAGTACTCGTCCTCGGAGAGACGACCGATCGTGCCGTCGTCGAAGATCCGTCCGGCGTCGCTGGTGAGGATGCCGTAACGGATGCGACCGACCTTGAGATCGGAGAAGCGGTTCGGGTAGAGGCGGTCGAGGAAGGCGCCGGCATCAGGCCCCTTGACGAGGAGCTTGCCGAGGGTGGAAACGTCGATGATGCCGATCGACTCATGCACCTTTTGCGCCTCGGCGTGCGTGTCGGCGCCGTAGGAGTGCGGTCGTCGCCAGGCGCCCGTCCAGAAGACCCTCGCTCCCATGTCCTTGTGGCGGTGATGCATCGACGTGCGCTTCGCCGGATCGTGCGGCCGGCCGGCGAGCAGCCCCATCGAGACCGGTGTCCATGGTGGCCTGGCGGTCGTCGTCCCGATCTCGTCTTCCTGCGTGTGCGTCTCCTTCGCGTACACGCGGATCGAGTTCAGATGGCACAGCTTGCCCTGGCACGGCCCCATCGTCACGGTCGTGTAGCGCTTCGCGAGCTGGAGCGAGTCGTAGCCTTCGGCGATCGCGTACTTGAGGTCTTTGGTCGTCTGATCCTCGCAATAGCAGACGAAGCAGTCCCGCCCCTCACCCAGCAGCGGCGCGGGAGTGGCGACGTCGCCGAGCCCTTCCCCCGTGACCGCGCCGACTGCCGAGACGGAGTCCGGCAGCTCGGTCGGGACGAAGATGCCGCGCGAGGCGTCGTAGCCGACGGTTGCGCCCGCGTGCGCGAGGAGCTGGTATGCGGGTTGCGGGCTTCCGGCCATGACGACGAGATCGCAGTCGATCGACTTCCCGTCGACGGTCAGCTGCCGGACATGTCCCTTTCGAGCAGTCGCGCTGATCGACCGGGGCTTGCTCTCACGGAAGTCGACGAGCTCCGCGATCGACACGCCGGCCCGGCGCAGGTCGTCGATCGCCGTCAGCCCGCGATCGTCGACGGCGAGGACGACTGCGCGCTCGCCCGGCTTGAGCGACCAGAAGTTGACGAGGCGCCTCACGGCTGTTGGGAAGACGACGCCGACGAGGTCGTTCCCGGGGAAGATGAACGGTTGATCGGTCGTGCCGGTCGCGCCGACGACGTGCTCTGCCCGGAACCGGATGAGGAGGTTGCCGTACTCGACGGGAACGAGACCGCCTTCGTAGATGCCGATCGCGGTCGCCGGAGCGAGGATGTCGACACCGGCCTCGCGTGCCCGGTCGACGAGTGCCCTCGCCTCGGCGATTCCGTCTGGATCGGCCAGCAGGTCGCCACCTGCCTCGGGGCCTTCGTCGACCAGTGCGACGTGTTTGCCCCGCTGGGCTGCCTCGGTCGCCGCATCGAGCCCCGCTTTGCCGCCGCCGATCACGAGCGTTTCGACTTGACGGTGCTCAACGTCGTAGCGCTGCGAGCGCTCGGCGTCCGGATCGAGCGGTCCGAGGCCGGCTGCGTTGCGCAGGAACTTCTCGTAGAGCGGCCACAGGCGTTTCGGCCGGATGAAGGTCTTGTAGTAGAAGCCCGGCGGCGTGAACGGCTTGCCCAGTTTGTCCGTCGCCGCCATCCAGTCGCGCTCGAGCGATCCGAGGACGTTCTGCGCGTTGACGACGGCGCCTTCCGTCGCGGAAAGCGTGCAGACTCGGACGTTCGGCACGCCGTCGACCGTCATCAGGCAGTTCGCGCAGTGGCCCGTACAGCACTGAAGGCCACGGCGGCGGTGGTACTTGAAGCTCCGGGAGAAGATCCGCTGGCCAGCCGCGAAGAGCGCCGAGCCGATTGTGTCGCCCTCGAATCCCTCGATCGTGCGGCCCTCGAATGCGAAGGCGATCGGCTTCGATCTGTCGATCCGCTCGTGCGCCTGCGCTGGCAGACGCATCAGGCGGGCACCTCGATCTTCATCACCTTGTTCGTACGGGTGTCGCGCTCGGCGAGAAACCACTGCTCGCAAGCGCGGTGGAACCACCACTCGCGATGGATTCCAGCGACGTTATCCCTGAAGTAGATGTAGGTGTTCAGCTCCCGGACGGACGGAGCCGACTTCGGACGCCGCGTGACCTCGCCCGAGCAGCGGAATTCCTCCACAGGCCGCGGGCCGGCGTCGAGGCAGTACGGGCAGGTCAGAAGGAAGGACATTCGAGGTATCGCCGCTGGGGCAACGCTATTGCCATTTCTATCAGTCCGGCAGGAATGGCGCAACCGGAGCGCGTTCGCGGCCTCTGGTCAGCCCTCGAGTTGGCAGTCAGACCGTCGGGGGACGTCAGGCGGCGCGGTCGACCGCGTGCGGCTTCGTCTCGAGCGAGCCGAGCAGGCGTTCTGCTGACCGGGCGATCTCGGTGACCGCTCGGTTGAAGGCCTCCTCGTTCGCCCTCGACGGCTTGCGATAGCCGCTGACCTTCCGGACGAACTGCAGCGCGGCCGCCTCGACCTCTTCCGAGGTGGCGGGCGGGTCGGCGCCGCGCAGGGTTTTGATGCTTCGACACATAAGGCGATCGTACCGGCTGCGATCGGGCCTGTAACGAACGGCCGAGCCGGCGGACAGCTCGGCATGCTGAAACGACTCACTCTCACGTTCCTTCTCGCGGCCACGATCACGGCGGCCGCCTGGCCGGCGACGGCAAACGCTCACTCGCTCACCTCTGACCAGGTCGTGCAGGCCAAGCCGACCCTGAGGGTGCAGTCCTCCGCGTTCGGCCAGATCCTGTTCGACAGCCGCGGGTTTGCGCTGTACGGGTTCACGAAGGACTCACGAGCCCGCAGCAACTGCTCGGGCGCCTGCGCCCGCGCCTGGCCGCCATACATTCTCAAGGGGAGGCTCCGCGCGCCCGCAGGCGTCAAGCGATCGCTGCTCGGCACCATCCGCCGCGCGGACGGCAGGCGCCAGGTGACCTACGCCGGGCACCCGCTCTACTTCTACGTCGGCGATACGAAGGCAGGCCAGGTCCGTTGCCAGAACGTCAACGAGTTCGGCGGCCTGTGGCTCGTCGTGCGACCCGGCGGTCGCCTGGTTCGCTAGCGAGGAAGCGAACGCTCGAGCTCCTCGAGCCGGTCTCTCAAGGCGGAGACCTCCTCGCGAAGCTCAGCGACCTCGAGGGCGAGGGGCTCGGAGGTGCCGGACGCCCGCGGTGGCGCGCCGGCGCCTTCGGGCGCAACGGAGCCGGGGCTTCCTCCAAGGGTGTGCGTCCAGCGGGCCTCCTTCTGCCCCGGCTGGCGGGGAAGGAGGACTACCAGCGGTGGCTCGCGTCCTGCCAGCTGCTCGAGGGTGAACTGGATCGCGTCGAGCGAGGCGAAGCTGTGCTGGCGCTCGCTCCGCGTCCGCAGCTCGCCCACGGTCTGGGGCCCGCGCAGCATCATGACCGAGAGGGTGGCCAGCTCGGCCGGATCGAGGCCCAGAGCGGCATCGAGCGTGTGGGCGTGCTTGTAGACGCGGCTGCCTTCCCCTCGCGAGGTCCGGGCGAGAGCTTGCTCCCGCAGCGAGATCAGTGTTTCCGTGACCGTTGCTTCGTCGTAGTCCACCACTGGATCGCGGCTCGTCCGCTGGTTGCAGGCGGCCACCAGGCTGTTCGTGGTGAGCGGGTAGCCGTCCGGCGTCGTCGACTCCTTCTCGACGAGGCACCCGAGGATGCGGATCTCCTCCGGCGTCAGCGTCATCGATTCCCCGCCCGCGTCGGGACGAGATTCGCGGCCTTCGTCCCATGCCAGCCGTCGGCGCGTCGCGCCCAGTACTGCTCCTGGAGCATCCGCGTGATCGGCCCGGCTCGGCCGTCGGCGACGGGACGGGAGTCGATCGCGACGATAGGCATGACCCCGCCCGCGGTCGTCGTCGCGAACGCCTCGTCGGCGCCGTCGAGCTCGGCGTGGGCGACGGGGCGGAGCTCGAACGGCACCCCCGACTCGGCGCACAGCTCCTTGACCGCTTCCCGCGTGCCGCCCTCGAGGACGTTCCAGGCGGGCGTCGCAACGACTCCGCTCCTGACGAGCAGGATGTTCCAGCCGAAGCCCTCGCTCAGCGTGCCGTCAGGCCCGATCAGGACGGCGTCGTCGCAGCCCGCGTCATACGCGTCGAGCCTCCCTTGCACGAGGTCCGCCCGGTTGTAGTTTTTTCGCCGCTGATCGACCGCCTGCGACGAGATCCGCTGGAAACGATGGCAGAGGTGGATGTTGGCGCCGTCGCGGCATCTCTTCTCACCCCAGATCCAGACGTAGGGGATCGCGTACGCCGTGAACCGGTTCCGGGCGAGGCGGATGTCTCGCGAGTGATTCGGTGTCGTTCCCCGTGTCAGCTCGATCTTGACGTACGCGTTCGTCAGCCCGGCGCGGGCCACGCATTCGCCGAGGATCGACCTCGTCTCGTCGCGCGAGTACGGGCTCTCGAGCCGGAAACCGGCGCACGAGCGCTCGAAACGGTCGAGATGATCCTCGAGCCTGAAGAACCATCCATCCCACACCGAGGTGACGTCGTAGACCGAATCCCCCCAGGTGAAGCCGTAGTCGAAGATCGACATCCGCGCGTCCTCAGGAGCGACGAACTCGCCATCGATGAAGACGCAACCGTCTGACATCGGAGGATCGTATCCCTCGTCCTGCCTTCAAAGAGGGAGGCCGGTAGAGTCGGGCTTCCGAGAAAGCGAGGAGGTGCGGTGGCCGTTTCACAGACAGGCGTCACGATCAGCCCCGTGCTGTCGGGTGCCGGGCGAAAGGACTCCGCGAAGCTCTGGGCCGAGGTTCTCGAGGATGTCCCTCTGTTGGCCGGCGTGCCGAAGCGCCATCTCCGGAAGATCGCGGCGCTGATGCGTCGGACCCGGTTCGCGACGGGGACGGCGATCGTGACGGCGGGCGAAGCTGGCACTGACTTCTACGTGATACTGGACGGTACCGCCTCGATCTTGCGACCGCACGGCTTCCGGCCGATAACGATCGGCCCCGGGGCCTGCTTCGGGGAGATGTCGCTCATCGACGGTGGCGAGCGGACGGCGACAGTCGTGGCGGATACGGACGTCTTCTGCCTGCGTCTCTCGCGCGCGCCGTTCTTGAAGATGCTGAAGAGCGAGCCGGACATCGCCCTCACGCTCCTCCGTGTCTTCGCGGGGCGGATCCGCGCGCTTCAGGCCCAGACGCACCTAGCGTTGTAGGGCAAGGAGCGGAGCGACGCGCAGCGGCCGAACAGGCCGCGAAGCTTCAGGCCGCGGCAGCGGCCGTATCCACCGGCGGCAGCGGCCGTTGTGTCGAGCCCTAGCGGGCTCGACGAGGCTTCGCGGCCGGCTACGCCGTCCGCTGCGCGGCGCCTTCGGCGCCTTGCGGCGCCAGCTTCGGATTGAACCCAGCAAGCGGGATCCCGGTCGCCTGCGCGGTCGCGACCGAGATCGCCCGTAAGTCCTCGGGCTCCAGGTTGTGGATGTCGGTCTTGCCGGTGCAGCGCGGCATGATCGAGGCCTCCGCGCGCAGAGCGCTCAGGAAGAGCTCGGCTCGCTCGTTGCGCTCCTCCTGGCTCACGTCGCCGTAGAAGGAGACCGCGCCGTTCTCGATGCGCCCGCCGACCGCGAGCGCGAGCGACATGCCGAAGATGACCGCGTTCGCCCCGAGACCGATCAGCTTCGCCGCATCCGTTCCCGAGCGGGCGCCGCCGAAGTAGAGGATCGTCAGGTCCTCCTCGCGGTTCATCCCGCGCATGATCTCGATCGCGTCGCGGAGAACGGACAGGTCGGGCGCGCCCGAGAGCTCTGGCCATTGCGCCGCGATACGCGGGCTCGCTTCGAGCAGTAGCAGGTCGTAGCCGTGCTCGAGCGCGAACGGAATCGCCTCTGGAAGCTCGACTGCGGATGCCGCCACGCCGGCCAGGGCCCCGGCCGGTCGAGCCGAGTCCGCGTGGGCGGCGGCCGACTCCCAGGGGCGGATGACAGCCGCTGCGCTCGGACCCACCTCCTCGCCCGCTGCGGCGAGCTGCAGCCAGGGAACGCTCGCTCCGATCGGTCGCGCTCCGACATAGGCGAGTCCCTGCGCCTCGAGCCCGTGCGCGACGGCCGCCCGAACCTCCTGCGACGCGTTGTCGAAGCCGGCTGCCAGGAAGGGCGCTCTCAGCTCCAACCCTTCGCCGATCGGGGTGGCTACGCGGCATGCGTCGCGGTACGGATCGATGACGAGGCGAGACAGATTGGCCGGCAGGAACACGATGTCGTCGAGAGACGGCACCTGCGGGTTGAAATGCGCCTGGTTCTGCACCGTCAGCCGCTTCGTGAAAACGGCCCGCTGCTTGCGCGCGTCGTCGGGCTTCGTGCGCGCCATGACGAAGATGTCCTCGCGCGTGCGGACGTTGTAGTCGGCGGAGCCGGTCTCGGCGTCGCAGCGGTAGCAACGCGCGGCCTCGCGCTTGGCCGTCTCGGCGTCATAGGTGGTCTCGACTTCGGGGAACGCGATCGGATTCGCACCGAGGCCGTGGAACTCCTGGTTCTCGCGCGCGAACACCTCCCAGAGCGCATCCTGGGCGACCGGCACACGACGCGTCTTGTACGGGGTGCGGTAGGGCAAGGGGCTTTCGTTTCCCTCGAGGAAGTGCCGGACGTAGTACGAGGCCCGATGGCCGTGATACATGGCGTTGACGATCGTCGACGGGCCGAACGCGGCATCGCCGGCGGCGAAGACGTTCGGTTTTGCCGTGCGCATCGAGTCCCAGTCCGTGGTGACCTTCTCCGCGGCCATCAGCCCGAGCGAGGCCAGATGCTCAGACTCGGCCTTCTGCCCGGTCGCCAGGATGACGAGCCCGCACGGGAGATCGTGCTCGGAGCTCGGGACGTCGAGAGCGACCCGGCGGCCGTCCTCGCCTGGCTCGCCGAGCTCGGTGCGGACGCAGCGCAGAACGAACTCGTCGCCAATCTCGTAGACGCCCACCGGCTGGGTGTTGTAGAGGATCTCGATCCCCTCCTCGATCGATCCTTCCAGCTCGTCCTTGCGAGCCGGGATCTCATCGGGGCCCCTGCGGTAGACGATCTTCACGTCCTCGCAGCCGGGGAGGCGTCGAGCCGAGCGGCAGGCATCCATCGCCACGTCGCCCGCGCCGACGACGATGACGTGCCCCGGCAGCTCGGGTCGCTCGCCCCCGTTGACGCGTCGGAGAAACTCGACCCCATCCTCGACCCGGGTGTCGGAGGCGTTCTCCATCCGAAGCCCCTTCGCCCACCACGCGCCGATCGTGAGCACGACGGCGTCGTGGCGCTTCTCGAGCTCTTCGAGTGACACGTCGGAGCCGAGTGCCGTGTTCAGGTGCACCGTGATCCCGGGGCAGCGCGCCAGCATCCGGTCGATGTCCTCACGGAAAACCTCGGGTGGGCAGCGGAACGCGGGGATTCCCCACGTCATGTACCCGCCGAGCATCCCGGTCATCTCGTACACGTCCACCGCGTAGCCGGCCTCGGCGAGATCCTGCGCGGCTGTGAGGCCGGCAGGCCCGCCGCCCACGATGCCGACAGTCTGCGTCCTCGTGACCGGCATCGCGGGCGGCCGGTAGCTGGCGCCCAGCTGATCCATGACGAAGCGCTTCAGGTTCCTGATCGCGAGCGGCCCGTCCGAATCAGCGCGTCGGCACGCCGGCTCACAGGGCGCGTCGCACACCCGGCCGCAGACCGACGAGAACGGATTGGTCGCGGTGATCGCCTCGAACGCCTCCTCGATCTTCCCCTCCCAGATGTAGGCGATATACGAGGGCGCATCGGTTCCGATCGGGCAGGCGACCTGGCACGGGGCGGGGACGAAATGAGTGTCGGGGACGTCGTCCTTCGGCGCGAGCTCCGGCGGGACCGGCACCGGCGCGACGCGGTCGGAACCGTAGACGTCGGGGTCGGGCGGCGTGGTGAAGCGTTGCGTGCTCATCGAGCGTGCACGGGCGATGCGAGCGGCGTAGCCGTCTGCTCGCCGTACTCGGGTTCAAACGAGAGGCGCGTGATTGCGGCCGCCTCGGGGGTCAGCGCGACGAGGTCGTCGCGCGAGAGCTCGTAGACCGACGAGTAGCCGTGCGCGTGAACGATCGACGCCAGCTGCCAGCGCACCGATTCGAGGAAACGATGGATGTTCCAGCTCTCGACATCGACGTCGTAGCGCTTCTCATGCTCCGGGTCCTGGGTTGCGATCCCGACGACGCACTGGCCGACGTGGCACTGCAGGCACGAGATGCAGCCGCCCGCGATGATCGCCGAGGTTCCCATCGCGACGCCGTGCGCGCCGAGGGCGATCGCCTTGGCCGTGTCGATCCCGTCCTTGACGCCGCCCATCAGCAGAATCGGCATCCCCGTCGCCTCGATCTCCTCGAGGGCGTCGAGGGCCTCCATGATCGCGGAGAGGGTCGGAATCCCGACGAATTCGAGAACCTCGCTGCTTGCGGCTCCGGTCGACCCCTGCACGCCGTCGAGGCAGACGTAGTCGAAGCCGTCCTTGTAGGCGATCTTGATGTCGTCGCGGATCCGTCCGGCGCCGAGCTTGACGGATACCGGCTTCTTCCAGGCGGTCGCCTCGCGGAACTCCTCGACCTTGATGACGAGATCGTCCGCGCCGAGAACGTCGGGATGCCGTGACGGCGAGCGGAGGTCGATCCCGGCCGGGATGCCGCGCAGGCGCGCGATGTCCTCGGTCACCTTCTTCGCCATGAGCTGCCCTCCGAGGCCCGGCTTCGCGCCCTGGGAGATGTAGATCTCGACCCCGTCCGCCTGGCGCATCGCGTGGACGTTCCAACCGAGCCGGCCGCCGAGGCACTGCACGACGACGCGCTTGGCCGCCTCGCGCACCTCGGGGATCAGTCCGCCCTCGCCCGAGTTGTCGCAGATGTCCGAGAGCGCCGAGGCCTTCGCGAGGGCGATCTTGGTCGACTTCGAGAGCGCCCCGTAGCTCATCGGAGCGATCATCACGGGCATCGAGAGGTCGATCGGGGTCGCGCCGAAGCGGCCACCGACCGAGGTCGCGAGCGCAACCCGCTCGATCACATCCGGGTCGGGCTCGACCGACGAGAAGTCGTTTCTGAACGCGATGTCGTTCAGGTGCGGCAGCGGCCGACCGGCCCCGTAGCCGCGGATGCGGTAGCGGCCGATCTGCGCCTTGACGGAGATGTCCTCCTGCACCTTGTCGTTCCAGTAGTCCGTTCGCTCCGAGCCGGCGAAGAACGGGATCACGCGCACGCGTGGCTCGTTGCGCGGGTAGTGGAGGTTCTTCCCGGCGTTGACGATCTTCTGCAGCTTTCCGTGGAACGGCACGGCAAAGCGGTCGAGGAAGGCGAGCACGTCGTCCTCCTCGCCGGATTCGAGATCGACCTGCACGGCGTCGGTGCCGACGCTCGCGAGCTTCCCGCCGACGTAGATGGTGCCGCCGTGGATGTCCTGGCCGAGCTTCTCGCCGGAGTCGCCGCAGATGACGAGGCGGCCGCCGTACATCATGTAGCCGGCCATGAAGTTCGCGTTTCCCCCGCAGCAGAGCGTGCCTTCCTTCATGACCTGGCCTGCACGTGAGCCGATGTTCCCGTGGACGACGACGTCGGCGCCTCGGATGGCGACGCCCGCGATCGCACCGGCGTTTCCGCGCACGATGACGGTGCCCTGGTACCTGTTGTCGGCGAGACCCCAGCCGACGTTCCCCTCGATCGCGAACCGCGGCGTGTCGGTCAGGCCCGCGCAGAAGTAGCCCGCGGATCCGTGAACGCGGACGGCGATCGGGTGGGTCAGCCCGACGCCGATGTGATGGCGTGCGTCGGGGTTCAGGACGTCGACGTCCTCGCCCAGCTCGCCGTACTCGAGCAGGAGCCGGTTGGCGTCGGTGACGGAGGTCTGGGCTAGATCGATCGTCGCCATGTGCGGAACGTGCCTGGCGCCGGCTCCATGGTCGCGAGCGACTTCCCGGGGAAGAGCCGGTTCAGCGAGACCTCCTCCGATGCGATCGCGACGAGTCCCTCGTCCTCGAACATCACCATCGGCTTCGCCGCGAGGTTGTCCTTCGCGTAGCCGATCTCGTCCTTCGTCGAGACGAGAAACGAGAACGTCCCATCCATGTCGCGGATCGAGGATTCGAGCGCCTCGGACAGCGGAATCCCCTGATCGAGCTTGTCGGCGAGGTAGACCGCGATGAGCTCGGAATCGTTGTCGGTGTTGAACTCGAAGCCACGCTTCTCGAGGCGCCGCCGCATCTTCCAGTAGTTCGTGATCTGACCGTTGTGCACGATCGCGACGTCGGCGAAGCCGGTTGCCCAGAACGGGTGCGACGCATCGGGCGTCACGTCGGACTCGGTCGCGAGGCGAACGTGCCCGATGCCGTGGGTGCCGGTGAAGCCCGCGACGTGATAGGCGTCGTCGACGTCGTGCGCGCTGCCGACGTCCTTGATGATGTCGAGGCTCTCGCCGATCGAGACCACCTTCGCGGCGTGCTCCATCGCGTAGGAGAAGGACTGGAGGTCACCGTCGAAGCGGACTGTGAACCGCTCGGTCGAGCCGATCGCCTCCTCTTCGAGGATCTCGGCGCCGAGCTCCGCGAGCTTCCCGCGGATCCGCTCGACCGTCTCCTCGGCTTGCTCGCCCTCACCGACGAAGCAGCGAAGGCGAAGCTCGCCGCCGTTCGACGCGTGATAGAGCGCGAACCCCGTCGAGTCGGGCCCGCGGTGTTGGCACCCGTCGAGCATCGTGATCAGGTCACGGCCGAGCGCCAGGTCGAGGTCGGTGTCCTTATAGAGGATTCCGGCGATTCCGCACATGATTCAGTCTCCTGGAGGTGTTGTCATGATCGTCCATACCGATAGACGGTACGGGAAGCGCCGAGCGTTCCGAGAATCATAGCCATGTGCAGGTATTTTGATGTCCTCGTAGGCCAACACGATTCACGACCTCGTTATGGAGCTTTCCTCCATATCAGAAGCGCGTGAGGTACTCGTTGATCTCCCACAGCGTGACCTGCTCGTGATAGCGGGCCCATTCCTCGCGCTTGACCTTGACGAAGTAGTCGACGTAGTCCTCGTCGCGGCCCCGACCGAGAGCCTTCCGGAGGACGTCGTTTCGCTCGAGCTCGTTGGTCGCCTCGAGCAGGTTCGCGGGGAGCGTCTCGAGCCCGCGGCTCTTGAGCTCGTCGTAGGGAATCGTGTAGAGGTTCTCGGAGTTCGGCTCACCCGCATCCAGACCGCGCGCAATGCCGTCGAGGCCCGCTGAGAGGACGGCCGCGGCGGCGAGATACGGGTTGCAGGAGCCGTCGATCGTCCGGTCCTCGATGCGTCCCGGGCCTGGGATGCGAAGCATCTGGGTGCGGTTGTTGTAGCCGTAGGAGATCCATACGGGAGACCAGGTCGCTCCACTCGCCGTCGTTCCGACTCTGAGCCGCTTGTAGGAGTTGACCGTGGGAGCCGTGACGGCGCTGTAGGCGCGCGCGTGCTCCTTCAGCCCGCCGATGAAGTGGTAGGCGGTCTCGGAGAGGCCGAGCCCGCGTGGGTCGGCCTCGTCGAGCAGGACGTTCTGGTCGCCTTTCCAGAGCGACATGTGGAAGTGGCAGCCGTTCCCTGTGAGATTCGAGAACGGCTTCGGCATGAACGTCGCGATCAGGCCCCGCTGCTCGGCGAGGGTGTGAACCATGTAGCGGAAGAAGATCGCCCGGTCGCAGGACGTCAGCGCGTCGTCGTAGGTGAAGTTCTGCTCGAACTGACCGTTCGCGTCCTCGTGGTCGTTCGCGTAGTTGCCCCAGCCGAGCTCGTTGCAGTACTTCGAGACGGTCGTCAGGAAGTCGTACTGGCGGGTGAGGCCCGTGATGTCGTAGCACGGCTTCTCGAGCGTGTCGAGCTTGTCGGCCACATCGATCGACCCGTCCTCGTTGCGGTTGACGAGGAAGTACTCGAGCTCGATTCCGATCTTGAACTCGTAGCCCTGCTCCTTTGCCTTCGCGAGCACCCGCCGCAGGATCGTCCGAGGGCAGTACGGCCACTCCTCGCCCTCAACCGTCACGTCGCAGGCGAAACGCGCCAGGTCCGGCTGCCACGGCACCGGTGTGAACGAGGCGAGGTCGGGCATCGCTGCGATGTCGGGGTCGGCCGGAACCTGGCCGATCTCGCCGGCCGCGAACCCTGCGAACCCCGCCCCCTCGGACACCAGGTCGTCGAGATTCGCGGCAGGGATCAATTTCGCGCTTTGCCGCGCGTACATGTCGACGAACTGCGCGAAGTAGAACTCGATGCCGCGCTTCTCCTGAATGCTGCGGATCTCCTCGAGTGTCGGCATTCGGGTGTCCTCCTCGTCAGGGTGCAGCGGAAATCTACGGAGGTGGCGGCGCGCACGCGATGGCGTATTCCTCCACGCTCGCCGCGCGCCCTATGTGCTCCTCGCCGGTCCGGTTCGGGATACCTTCGTCGTGAATCCCGACAGGATCTTCCGTGCAGCCAGATCGAAACGCGCGACATCCCGGTAGGGTCGTGCGACGAGCATGGCGCCTTCGAGCCCGCTCACGATCAGCCTGGCCGATTCCCGGGCCGGGCCGTCGAAGGCAACCGTTCCCTGCCGCCGGCCCTTTTCGAGCACGTTCTCGAGCCAGTCCTCGTTCTCGTCGAAGAACCCGATCACCGCATTCCGCATCGTGTCAGGGAGCGTGGGGTACTCGGCCGCGAGGATGCCGCACAGGCACATGCGGTCGTCACGCAGGACGTCGCCGTAGAGGGCGGCATAGGCGTTCAGTTTCTCCGCTGCGTCGTCGAGACGTGCATCGATGTCCGCGAGCGCCGCCAGGAAACGGTCGGCGTATCGCACGATCAGCGCCTCCCCCAGCTCGGCCTTGCCGTGAAAGTGGTAGTGGAGGCTCGCGTTCGTGACACCCAGCTCCGAGGCGACATGGGCGTAGCTGAAGGCGTTGAACCCCCGCGTCTGGACGATGCGCTCCGCGACGTCGAGGATGCGCGACGCCGTATCGGTGCTACTCGCTCGCTGGTTGCCTGTCATCGATTCATGTTCCCATCTCGTCACAAGGAGGGATGTCTTGACAGCTTACCTACTAGTAAGTAAGAATCCCCATCACATTCGACTAAAGGAGGAGTGACATGCAGGCGACCGAGCACAAGAGCTTTCAGTCACCTGACGAAGTCCGAGAGTTTCCAAGCGGTCGCGCGGAGATCGTCCTGGTCGGCGGTGCTGAGGTCGGGCGCCTCGTCTTCCAGCCCGGCTGGCGCTGGTCGACCGATGTCAAGCCGATCGCCAAGACGGAGAGCTGTGAGGCACCGCACTTCCAGTATCACGTCAGCGGAAAGCTCGCGATCCTGATGGACGACGGCACCGAGCTCGTCGCCGGTCCCGGCGACATCACCTCGCTGCCGAGCGGGCACGACGCGTGGGTCGTCGGTGACGAACCGGTGGTCGTCGTCGACTGGTTCGGCGCGAGCCAGTACGCGAAGGAGAGCTAGCGACGTTCGAGTCCGGGCGCCTGCTCGAGCTTCACGAGCTTCAGCGCGATCTCGACCATCAGCCAGTCGTCCTTGCGCAGGTCGATGCCCGAGAGATCCATGATCCGCCGAAGTCGCTGCCGCAGCGTGTTCGGGTGGACGTAGAGGGCCTCGGCGGTCGCGCTGATATTGCCGCGCCGGCGGAGGAATTCCTCGAGCGTCGGGAGCAACGCCGTCGAGCGCTGGCGGTCATAGTCCGACAGGCGGGTGATGGCGTCCCGTCCCGCGTCGCGGACGTCCGGGTCGAGCGACATCCGGAGCAGGTACTTGTACGCCCCGAGCTCCTCGTATGCGACGACTTCTGGCCTGCCCATCAGCACCATCGTTCCGAGAAGCGCGTGGCGAGCCTCCTCGAAGCCCGCCTTGAAGCTCGCGGATCCCCTGCAGACGTTCGACAGACCGATCGCGACGGGCGCGTCGAGCTCCCGTTGTATCCGCCGGATCTCCTCGACGAGCTGGGCGTCCCCCGACGGCGGGACGCGGAGCAGCGCGCGCAGAGAATCGTCTCGCCGATCGAAGAGCGAGCCGGAAGCGACCGCACCGAGAAGCCTCTCGAGGCGTTCGTGGAACGGGCTCGCAGCCATGACGAGGTGGCGCTGGTCGAGATCGCACCGGAGTCGTGCCGCACGCCCCTCGATGTCCCCGAGGGTCGCGCCGCCGGCAAGCTGCTCGAAGAAGTCCTTGATCAGGTTCCGCTCGGTCAGCCTGTCGATCAGCTCGATCTTCTTGATCGCGACGGCGGTTTGGTTGGCCACGGTTCGGGCAAGGTCGACCTCCGCCGTCCGCTCGCCGAGCAGCAGGCCCAGGAGCTCCTCATTCGCGACGATCGGGATCGCGACGGATGCGTGGCGCCCGCTCCGGGCGATCTCCGGCCCGAGGCCGGCGAGCGTCAGGGTCTCCCGCGCCGTCACCCCGGGGGGAGCCGACGCGCGTAGCCGGAGCTCTTCCACACCGGGGTCGAGGAGGTACACGTGGCACGCGGACGCCGACAGGAGCTCGACGCTGTGGCGGGCCACCTCGGGCAGGAGTGCGTCGAGAGTTTCGGCACGTGCGATCGTGTCGCCGAGAAGGGTCAGGTGCTCGAGCTCACCGACTCGGCGACGCGTCTCCTCGTAGAGGCGGGCGTTCTCGATCGCCCCTCCGACGAGCGACGCGCTCGAGACGAGGAAGTCGACCTCGTGCTGGGTGAACTCGCGAGGCGCCTCCGTGTGGACCGTCACCGTCCCGATCGCGGAGCCGTCCTTGGCGACGATCGGCACCGAGACGAGTGACTGGAACCGTTCCTCGGCCAGTTCGGGGACGTACTTGAAGCGGGGGTCGTCGAGCGCATTCTCCCTGATAAAGGCCGGTTCCCGATGCTCGAGCGCCCACCAGGCGAGCCCCTCGCCCTTCTCGAGCGCGACGCGGTCGACGAGATGGGCGTACGGCTCCGAGGCAGCCTTCATGACGAGCCGGCTGCCCCCGTCCTCGACCAGGTAGACGAAGCAGGCCGGCACGCCGCTCGCGTCGGAGAGGAGCTTCACGACGGCCGCGAGAACCTCGTCGAGCTCGAGGGACGACGCGACCGTCGAGATGATCTCGGCGAGGACGCGTGCCTCGGTTTTGGTCTCAGGCGTTGCGATCGGTGGATCGTATCGCTGTCCGAGCTACGGGAGCCGGACCCGGAGGAGTCTTCTCGGGAGCGTCAGTGCGAGCGCGGCAACCCAGGCGAGCGACACGCACCAGCCGCCGAGGATGTCCGACGGATAGTGCACCCCGAAGTACATTCGCGACAGACCCACCCCCACCAGGAACAACGCTCCCACGGCGACGGCCCGCCAGCGGTAGCTCGCAGGCCACGCGAGCACGAGGAGCGATGCGACCAACGCGGCCGAGCTGGTGGCGTGTCCGCTCGGGAAGGAGTCCCGGCCCGAGGTGGCCGCCGGCAGCGCGTCGAGCCCGTAGGAGACGCTGGCCACGAGCACGAAGACGCCCGCGAACATCAGCGCCCTGCGTCGCCATTGTGTCGGCCAGGCAACGACGACGGCGATCGTGAGCAGGACGACGAGCTCGAGCGCGAAGCTCTTAAGGAAAGCTCTGTCGCCAACGTCGGCAAGACCGGGTCTCGTTCTGCCGAGCGTGAGCTTCAGGACTTGCGTGATGACGGACGCGCCCCAGATCGAGATGCAGACGAACACCGCGGGCCAGTACTGCCGTCGCCAGACGAGCGCCGCGACGGCGTACGCGGCGAGGGCTAGGACTCCCCAGCCCCCGCCGAGGAACGTGAAGATCCCGAACAGGATGTCGAGCCCGGCGCTGTCGAGCCCGTGGACGTAGTCGACGACGGGCTGGTCGAAGCTCATGAGCGCGTTCTCGGAGGCCTCCTCGACGAGCCACATGAGAATCGTCAGAGACGCGACGAACACGGCGAATGCGAGCAGCCTGCCGCGATGGCGGGCCGCAACGCCGAGGACGACGGACCTCACGTTGGTGGCTTGCGCGGTCATCCAGACCTGACCCCATGGCTCGCCATTCTCCTGTCATCGTAGCCCCGAAATCCGGCAAGGTCTGTAACGTCTCGCCGGCCAACGCGGCCTGCATCCCATGCCGAACACGAGTGCCAGAACGCTGCGCGCGGGTGACATCACCGCCACCTTCCTCCCGGGCCTCGGCATGCTCGGGTCTTCGCTGCGCCATCGGGGGGATGAGCTGCTCGGTCGTGTCGACGACATCGAGACCGCTGCGGCGGCCGGCTCGACATGTGGTATTCCGCTCCTCCATCCATGGGCGAACCGCCTCGACGGCCCGCGCTACCGGGTCTCTGGCCGAGAGGTCGAGCTCGACACCGCGTCGCCGCTTCTCCACCTCGACGCCAAGGGCCTCCCGATCCACGGCGTACCCTGGTCACGGCTCGCCTGGGACGTCATGGACGAGAGCGGAGCCCGTCTCGAAGCGCGTCTCGGCTGGGGATCACCGGAGCTGCTCGCACTCTTTCCCTTCCCGCACCGACTCGAGCTGACCGTGTCGCTGGATCCTGCCGGCCTGACGCTTGCCACCGAGCTGGTCGCGGGTGAAGACGGCCCCGTTCCCGTGAGCTTCGGCTTCCACCCGTACCTTCGGCTCCCCGGTCTCGAACGCGACGCGTGGCGTCTCGCCGTGCCGTCGATTCGCCAGCTCGTCCTCGACGGCCGGGGCATCCCGAACGGGGAGGAGAGAGCCTTCCCCGGCTTCGACGGGCCGCTCGGCGAGCTCGACTTCGACGATGGCTTCGCGGACCTCCCAGAACACCCGTCCTTCTCGCTTCAGAGTAGGGGCCGGCGGATCAGCGTCACTCTCTCCGAGGGGTACACGCACGCGCAGGTGTTCGCTCCCACGGGCCAGGCGTTCGTCGCGCTCGAGCCGATGACGGCACCGACGAACGCCCTCGCGAGCGGCCGAGGGCTACGTCTCGTCAGTGCCGGGAATTCCTTCCGGGCGACCTTCCGGATCGGCGTCGAGGACGTCTAGCGCAAGCACGGAGGGACGCGCTGCGTAGAATCGGTCTCACCGATTGACGAAAGGAGGTGATCGGATGCAGACGAAGACACGACTGACCACCCCGCTCGTGCGCGATGGCGACGAGCTCCGCCCTGCGAGCTGGGACGAGGCGCTCGGCCGAGCCGCAGAGGGCCTCGATCGCGCGCGCCAGGCAGACCCGACGACGTCCTTCGGGATCTTCTCGTGCTCCAAGGCGACGAACGAGATGAACTTCCTCGCCCAGAAGTTCGCGCGGCAGGTCATGGGCACGAACAACATCGACTCCTGTAACCGCACCTGACACGCGCCCAGCGTCGTCGGTCTGGCGACGGTGTTCGGAGCGGGCGGCGGTACGTCGTCCTATCGGGAGATCGAGGAGACAGACGTAATCCTCCTCTGGGGCTCGAACGCCCGGGAGACGCATCCGATCTTCTTCCACCACCTCCTCAAGGGGGTGCGTGCCGGTGCGCGCCTGTTCGTCGTCGACCCGCGTCGCACGACGTCCGCTCAATGGGCCGACACCTGGCTCGGGCTCGACGTGGGAGGCGACATCGCCCTTTCGAACACGATGGCGCGCGAGATCATCCACGCGGGTCTCGCCAACCGCTCGTTCATCGAGAACGCGACCGAGGGCTACGAGGCATACGCCGCCTCGGTCGAGTCGTTCACGCTCGAGGAGGGTGAGCGACTGACGGGCGTCCCGGCCGCCGTGATCAGGGACACCGCCCACGCGTACGCTCGCGCCGACCGAGCCATGATCTGCTGGACGCTCGGGATCACCGAGCACCACAACGCGGTCGACAACGTCCTCGCGCTGATCAATCTCGCGCTCCTCACCGGGCACGTCGGCCGCTACGGATCCGGGCTCAATCCCCTTCGCGGTCAGAACAACGTCCAGGGCGGCGGCGACATGGGCGCGATCCCCAACAAGCTCCCCGGCTTCCAGGACATCGAGCGTGACGCCGAGGCGCGCGCACGCTTCGAGGCGGCATGGGGCGTCCCGATCATCCCGCAGTACGGTTGGCACCTGACGCAGATGTTCCACGGGATGGAGCGTGGCGAGCTGCGGACGCTCTACGTGATCGGTGAGAACCCGGCGCAGTCCGAGGCCGACATCCACCGCGCCCGGAAGCTCCTCTCCGAGCTCGATTTCCTGATCGTGCAGGACATCCTCTTCACGAAGACCGCTGCGCTCGCTGACGTCGTCTTCCCGAGCTCTGCGTCCTGGTGCGAGGCGGAGGGCACGGTGACGAACTCGGAGCGACGTGTGCAGCGCTGCCGCAAGGCGCTCGACGCGCCCGGCGAGGCGCGTGACGACATCTGGATCATCGCCGAGCTCGCGCGCCGGCTCGGCCGCGACTGGGGAAGCCCGAGCGCCGAGGACGCCTGGAACGAGCTTCGCTCGCTGAGCCCGATGCACGGTGGAATGAGCTATGAGCGGCTCGAAGCGCTCGGCGGCATCCAGTGGCCGTGCCCGGACGAGACGCATCCCGGGTCGCTGTTTCTGCACGGGCGCCTCTGGGAGGAGCCGCGCCAGGGCATGGCCGCGACGTTCAGCCCGGTCGAGCACCGGGCGCCGTTCGAGGCCCTCGACGCCGAGTTCCCGATCCGCCTGACGACCGGGCGTCGCCTCGAGTCGTACAACACGGGCGTTCAGACGAACCTCTACCGTTCGCCGCTCCACAAGGGCGAGGCGATTTGCCTCTCGCCCGAAGACGCGGAGCGGCTCCTGCTCGAGGAGGGGGAGATCGCAAGGGTCTCGTCGCGGCGGGGCCAGGTCGAAGCTCCCGTGCGGATCGAAAGGTCGCTCCGACCGGGCCTCGCGTTCATGACCCTCCACTTCCCGGATCAGGTCGACACGAACGTGCTGACGATCGACGCAACCGATCCGAAGTCCGGACCGGCCGAGTTCAAGGCCTGCGCGATTCGCGTCGAGAAGGTCGCGCCTCCAACGGTCGAGGAGACCGGCAGGATCGAAGAGCCCGCGGCTGCGCTCTAGGGGCCTGTCCGGAAACCCCGGCACGACCGGAGGCGGCGCGTCAACGCGCCTGGCCGCGTTCTCGGGAACGGCGTTACAGACCACGTAGCGCCGTCCCCAGCGTCCTCGCCAGTCACGATGACGCGCGAGTCCCGGCCCCACCGGGGTTTCCGGACAGACCCCTAGTCGAAGCCTGCGGGGTAGGATCGGTCGATGGACGTCCACCTCCTCGACGCCACGGCGACGCTCGCCGCGCGCGAAGCCGCGGATTCGGTCCTCCGACAGCCCGGGTCTGGCTGGGACGGCGGGGCACGGCGCACCGAGACCGACGGACACGTCGCAGAAGGAGGGCACGCTGCCCGTG
>JBBQXH010000007.1:0-18670 GCA_038209835.1 Gaiellales bacterium
GACACAGAGCCAGTCTAGGCTCGCCGCAGGTTGCGCGACTCGGCCTGAGCAACGCGGTGGGGTTTCGGGGCCCGGGGAGAGACCGGTTGATGCACGTTAGGATCGGGCTGCAACGACTTCGAGGAGGTTTCTGTGATCATCGAGCGCACCGAGCACCCGTCCTGGCTGTCGAATGCCTACCTCGTCGCTGACCGCGACGGCGGTCACGGCGTTCTCGTCGACTCGAACGGGATCAACCAGCCGCTGATCGACGCGGCCGACTCGCACGGGATCACGATCACGCACGTCCTCGTCACGCATCACCACATGGATCACGTCGTGACGTGCGAGGACGATGCCGAGCGGTTCGGCGTCCCCATCCTCGGCCACGAGCTCGCGCGCGATGCCGGCGTGAAGATCGACGAGACGATCGGCGACGGAGACCGGATCCGTTCCGGCGACCTCGAGATCACGGTGATCGCGACGCCTGGGCACTGCCAAGACCACATCGCGTTTCTCGTCGACGGCACCGACTGCCTGACGGCCGACTGTCTGTTCAAGGGAACGGTCGGAGGCACGGCTGGAGGCGGCCCAACTGGCTACACCGATCAGATTCATTCGATCATGGAGCGGCTCATGGAGCTTCCGCCGGAAACGACCATCCATCCAGGTCACCGAGAGCCGTCCACGATCGGCGCCGAGTGGGAGGCGAACCCGTTTGTGCGCATGTGGCGCGGGCTCGACCCGCAGGGCTCAGAGCCCTGCCGGGTGCGCGGAGAGGACGCGACGCTCGTCCTGTGGGGCCCCGACTACGACGGCACCCACAAGGCCTGGGTGCGCTTCGCGGACGGCCGTGACGCCATCGTTGGAGGATCGCAAGTGACGCAAGCCGAGCGCTAGCTCGGCGCGCAGCGGCCGAACAGGCCGCGAAGATTCATCGCCGCCGAAGGCGGCGATACCAGCGAGCGCGAGGCATCCCCGCGATACGTAGAACTCCCCCTACTACACTCCCGCCCTCGTGGCCACCAAACCAACCCTCGCTCGAAGACTCGCCGCGGTGCTCGCGCTCCTCGCCGCGATCGCCGCGGTCGGCTTTCTCATCGCCTTCTGGATCCTCGAGTTCCCTGTGGCGCTGATCGCCATCGCCGTGCTCTGTGTCGCGGTCGTCGGCGTCTGGTTCGCCCTCACGAGACGAGGTGCAGTGCGAACGATCGGGCTCGTCATTGCGATCGTCTCCTTCGCTGGGATCATCGTCGTGCTGATCTGGCAAGGGGCGGTGCTCGAGCTGGTCGGGTTCGCTGTCGCTTCGGTCATCGGCGTCTCCGCGGCCAGGTTCGCGCAGCAAACAGACCCCAAGACGCTTCAGAACGTTCGGGTGATCGGTGAGCCGGCGCCCGCGCCGAGGCGGCCGGTGCTGCTCATGAACCCATGGTCGGGCAGCGGAAAAGTCGAGAAGTTCGACCTCGTCGAGGCAGCGAAGAGCCGCGGCGTGGAGCCGATCCTGCTCGAGCGGGGCCTCGACCTGAGACAGCTCGCACTCGACGCGGTCGGTCGCGGTGCCGATGCCATCGGGATGGCAGGTGGCGACGGCTCGCAGGCCACCGTCGCCCAGGTCGCGATGGAGCACCGGCTGCCTACGTGTGCGTCCCAGCCGGGACGCGGAACCATCTCGCTCTCGACCTCGGGCTCGACCGCGACGACGTGGCGGGTGCGCTCGACGCGTACACGGCCGGGATCGACCGGACGATCGACCTGGCGACGGTGAACGGCCAGGTCTTCGTCAACAACGTCTCGCTCGGGATCTACGCCGAGATCGTCCAGTCGGATCGCTATCGCGACGCCAAGCTGAAGACCGCCGCGGACAAGCTGCCGGAGATGCTCGGGCCCGACGCCACGCCCTTCGACTTCGAGTTCGACGGGCCGAACGGTGACACGCGCGACACCGCGCAGCTGATCCTCGTCTCGAACAACCCCTACCGGCTGACGACGCTGTTCGGCGCGGGCTCTCGGCCGCGCATGAACACGGGCGAGCTCGGGGTCGTCGCACTCCAGATCTCGACGGCCCTCCAGCTCGAGAGCCTCGTCCTCGAGGAGTCGCTCGGACGCATCACCCGCTACTCGGGGTGGCGCGAGTGGACGGCGAGAGAGTTCGAGGTGCGCTCGCACGAGCCGATCAAGGCGGGTGTCGACGGCGAGGCTCTCGAGTACGACCCTCCGCTCCGGTTCGCCTCGCTTCCAGCAGCCCTGCACGTCCGGATCCCGCCGCAGGCTCCCGGGCTCTCACCTGCCGCGGCCACGCCTACGGCGAGCGCGTCACTCTTTCGAGATCTCGTCCGGATCGCAGCCGGCCGGACCGTCTCAACCCCGGGCAGTTAACGACATAGGCATCCCGTGCTTCGGCCTGAGTGTCACCCGCGGCAGGAGCTCGGCTGGACGTGCCGACACGGGCCTGAGACTCCACCTGCGCGCAATCGTGGCCAGGACGAGCTTCGCCTCCATCCTCGCGAAGGCCTCGCCGATGCACAGCCGCGTCCCGCCGCCGAACGGGAAGAACGCTGACGCCAGCCGATTCGCGTGCGCCTCGGTCGACCAGCGCTCGGGGTCGAAACGACCGGGCTCGGCGAACCATCTGCCGTCGCGCTGCGTCACGTACGGCGACAGAACGACGATCGTGCCGCGAGGCACCGCGTACCCTCCCAGCTCGACGTCGACCAGCGCGCGACGCCCGATCACCCACGCGGGTGGATACAGGCGCAGGGACTCGTTCAGCACCTGCTCCGTATACGTGAGCCGGGGCAGGTGGTCGACCGAGACCTCGTCAGCGCCGACGACCGCATCGAGCTCCTCGCGTAGCTTCGTCTCGACGTGCGGGTTCCGTGCAAGGAGGTACCACGTCCACGTCAGCAGGACGGCGGTCGTCTCATGCCCTGCGATGAATAACGTCATCGCCTCATCTCGCACCTGGCGATCCGACATCCCCGGGCCACCGTTCTCGTCCTTTGCGTCGAGGAGCATCGACAGGAGATCCGACCCACCTCCGCCGTTCCGACGACGCTGGTCGATGAGCCCGTAGATCGTCGCTTCAAGCGTTCGAACGGCGGTGTGGTAGCGCCGCGCGCTCGGCAACGGAAGCCGCTCCCACAGCGAGCCGCCGGGATACACGATGCGGTTCACGCCCTCGAGCGCCTCGGTCAGCGCCGCTCCGATCTGCCGTGCTTCCCCTTGGAGATCGGCGTCGAAGAGCGTCCGCCCGACGATCGTCAGCGTGAGCCTCGCCATCTCCGCATGGACGTCGAGCCGAGACCCGCTCTGCCAGCGGCCCGTGATCTGCTCGGCCGATTCGACCATGGCCTCGCCATAGTCAGCGATCCGCTTGCGGTGGAAGATCGGCTGAATCAGCCGTCGCTGGCGCAGGTGGAGCTCGCCCTCACTCGTCAGGAGACCTTCGCCCAAGACCCGCTTTGCCACTTGCAGCGCCCGTCCCTTCATGAACGAGCGCTGATCGGTGACCAGAACCTGCTGGATCAACTCAGGATCGTTCAGCAGAACCTGGTCGTACGGGCCGAACTCGAAGCGGCTGACGTCGCCGTACTCGTTGGCGATATCGACGAGGGCCCGCACGGGGTCACGCCAGAAGCGGTAGGCGAGCCCGCCGGGAACGTTCGACCTTGGGCCCGGCGGCAGGCGACGCTCAGTGGTCACGTTCCTCACTCTGAGGATTGTTGCTGGCTGAGCGGGGTCGGGCACCCGCCGAGATCGTGCGCCTCGCTCCGCCCGAAGAGAGCCTGCTACAGTGCGAGGCGAATCCCCCCTGCCGCTTCGGTGGCAGGGCCGCGAGGCCGCCTCGGCGGCCTCTGCGCTTTCTGGGGCTGGGTAGGCTGTGTTGTCAATGCTGACGAACGTCTACGTCGACGCTTCAACTTCTACTACGGCGCTGTCAAGGGGACGCCGTACAAGTGGCTCGATATCCGCAGGTAATGCGAGCTCGCCTTTCCGAAGAACGAGATCGCCGAGATCCACTACTGCACCGCGATCGTGCGCGACACCGCTCATGACCCGCAGAAGAGCGCCCGCCAGCAGACCTTCATTCGCGCGCTCGAGACCACAGGGGTCACGGTGCACTACGGCTCCTTCCTGTCCACGGTCGTGCGCCTGCCGCTCGCGAAGCCACGGCCCGGTGAGCCGAGAACCGTCGAGGTCATCAAGACGGAGGAAAAAGGCTCCGATGTGGCGCTCGGCGCTCTTCTCGTCGCGCACGGCTTCCAGAAGCGCCACGAGGCGGCCATCGTCATCTCGACCGACTCCGATCTCGTGTTGCCGATCCGCATCGTGCGGGATGAGCTGGAACTGCCTGTCGGCCTCCTCAACCCGCACAAGAGGTTCTCCGTGGAGCTGAGCAATGTCGCGTCCTTCCGGAAGCGGGTTCGCAAAGGCGTGCTCGCCGCCGCCCAGTTCCCTGAGACGCTGACCGACGACCGCGGGACGGTTCGCAAGCCCGCGGGCTGGAACGCGCGGCGGCTCAGTTCCTGTGCGCTTCGGGCTCCGCCCGAAGCGCGAACGCCGAATATCGGCTCGGCCTACGGCCGAGCAACGATTTCGGCTAGTTAATGCTCCGGCGGCTCCCAGCCTTCGAGCTCGGGGCGCTTCCAGTCCGCTCCGACCGTCCTCGAGTTCTCGACCCACGGACCGAGCTCGGCCTGCGGGAACTTGCAATGCTTCTCCTTCAGCAGGATCCCGTAGGAGTTCCCGGTCTGCAGGTGCTTGACGAGCACCTTTCGGGCGAGCTCGTTCTCGCGCCCCTCGGGGATCGGAAAGTAGATCTTGATGAAGGAGTTCGAGTACCGGTCGAACACCGCCGGGACGCCTTCCTCCTCGAGGAGCTCGATGTCCTCGAGCCAGTTGATGTCCTCGCCGGGAGTCGCCGCGAGGAGGTCGATGCCCTCGACGAGTGAGATGTCCTCCTGGTAGGGGAAGCGGTGTCCTGCGAGAAACTCGGCATCGATCCCCTTGATCTTCTCCGGCTCCTTGTAGGCCATCTCGGACATGTCAGCGCCCCTCTCCGGCCAGCACATCGGCCTGCGACGGGAGGTAGTCGACCGGATACTCGAGATGCCTCTCGAGCAGCCGCTTGATCTCGGCGAGCGTCTGCTCCTCGCTGACTCCCGGGATGTAGCTCGTCCCCGCGAGCGGCACCTTCGCCATCGCCGCCGCCTCGACCGTCAGCGCGCAGAGATCCTCGGGCTCGAGCGAATGGATGTTCGTCTTCCCGCACGCGCGCGCGAGCATCTGCACCTCGAGCGTGAGTGTGTGCAGGAAGTTGTAGACCCGCTCGGCCGCGTCCTCGACGACGAGCCGCTTGCGCAGCTCTGGATCCTGGGTCGCGACGCCGACCGGGCAGCGACCCGTGTGGCAGTGGTAGCACTGCCCGGCGGGGACGCCGACGGTGCCCTCGTAGTCGGTGACGCCGGGGATCTCCTTGTTGCAGTTCAGCGCCATCAGGGCCGAATGGCCGATCGCGACGGCCTTCGCCCCGAGGGCGAGCGCCTTCGCGATGTCGCCGCCGTTGCGGATTCCGCCGGCGACGACGAGGTCGATCTCGTCTGCGAGGCCGACGTCCTCGAGGGCGCGGCGCGCCTCGGGGATCGCAGCCATCAGCGGGATCCCGGTCTCCTCAGTCGCGATATGCGGGCCGGCCCCCGTGCCGCCCTCGGCGCCGTCGAGGTAGATGATGTCCGGCCCGCACTTCGCCGCCATGAGGACGTCGTCGTAGACGCGCGCAGCGCCGAGCTTCAGCTGGATCGGGATCTGATAGTCGGTCGCCTCCCGGATCTCCTGGATCTTCAGCGAGAGATCGTCGGGCCCGAGCCAGTCGGGATGCCGCGCGGGAGATCGCTGGTCGATGCCCGCGGGCAGCGATCGCATCTCGGCGACCTGCTCCGTGACCTTCTGCCCCATGAGGTGACCGCCGAGCCCGACCTTGCAACCCTGGCCGATGAAGAACTCGACCGCGTCGGCGAGCATCAGATGGTGCGGGTTGAAGCCGTACCGGCTCTGGATGCACTGGTAGTACCACTTCGTCGAGTAGTCGCGCTCGGGCGGGATCATCCCGCCCTCTCCCGAACACGTCGCGGTACCCGCCATCGACGCGCCCTTCGCGAGCGCCATCTTCGCCTCGAGCGAGAGAGCGCCGATGCTCATCCCCGTGATGTAGACGGGGATGTCGAGCTCGAGCGGCTTCTGGGCGAACCGAGCGCCGAGGACGGTCTTCGTCTCGCACTTCTCGCGGTAGCCCTCGATCACGAAGCGCGTCAGCGTGCCGGGCATGAACATCAGCTCGTCCCAGTGCGGGATCGGCTTGAAGATCGAGAAGCCGCGCATACGATAGCGGCCGAGCTCGGCCTTCATGTGGATGTCGTTCATGACCTCCGGTGTGAAGATCCGGCTGTGCCCGAGCACGGTCTTGCCGGTAGGAGCGGTTTCGTCGGCCATGCGTCCCCTCCTAGAGAACGAGCTTCCGCTCGGACGGTTCGAGGTTGTCGTAGTTGTAGAGCTTCTTCCCGCACACGAACTTCTGGAATTCGGGTGGGCTTCCGAGCCCGTAGATCCGGAACTTGCGATCGATGAACTCCGTGTCGGCGTCGCTCCAATCGCCCGGCACACAGTCGATCCCGAGCGCCTTGACCTTGCCGGCGACGTAGATCGTCCCGTCGTACATCGAGTCCCCCAGGCCGGGGCCGACGTCGCCGCAGATGATCTGGTGGCCGCGCTGCATCATGAAGCCGTTCATCGAGCCGGCGCTTCCCATCACGAGAATGGTGCCGCCCTTCTGATCGATGCCGCTGCGTGCGCCCACCCGCCCCTTGACGACGAGGTCGCCTCCGCGGAGTGCCGCGCCGGTGAGCGAGCCCGCGTTGCCCTCGATCACGACCACGCCCGACATCATGTTCTCGCAGGACGACCAGCCGACGCGTCCGGTGATGTGGATCTCCGGCCCGTCGATCAGACCGCACCCGAAGTAGCCGAGGCTTCCCTCGAAGGTGATCCGGCAACGGGTGAGGATGCCGACGCCGAGCGAATGCTTCGAGCCGGGGTTCTTCACCGTCACGTTCCTGACGCCCTGCTCGTTCAGGAGCCAGCGCAGCTCGAGGTTGATCTGCCGCGTCGACAGATCGTGCGCGTCGAACACGGCCGTATCGCCGTCGATCTCCGAGACCTTCGGGATCGCAGCGACCGGCTCGGCCAGCCCGCGAGCGTCGTAGCTGATCCGGCTTTCACCGGTTACCGCTGCCATACCATGACCTCCCCCTCGTACGGGTCGTACGTGTCGATCTCGTGGTCGATGATGGCGCGAATCGCGATCTCCTCTGACGCAAGGGCGACGATGTCGTCGGCCTCGTAGAGGACGAGCGGTTTCGCGGCCATCTCGTCCTTCGCCACTCCGAGCGCATCGCCCGTCACGCAGATGTAGGTGAAGACGCCGTCGAGCTCCTGGAGCGAGTCGTTCATCGCGTCCTCGAGCGATGCTCCGCCACTCATCTTCTCGGCGAGGTAGACGGCGATGATCTCGGAGTCGCATTCGGACTGGAAGCGGTGACCACTGCGCTCGAGCCGGCGACGCCACTGGAAGTAGTTCGTCAGCTGACCGTTGTGCACGACGGCGACGTCCGAGAAGGGATAGGCCCAGTAGGGATGCGCTCCGGAGATGTCGACGTCTGACTCGGTCGCCATCCGAACATGGCCGATCGCGTGCGTGCCGTTGAAGTCGCTCAGGCCGTACTCGCTCGCCACCGTCTCGGCGTCACCGAGGTCCTTAATGATCTCGAGCGAGTGACCGAGCGAGAGAACCTCGCAGTCCGGAATGTCCTCGACGAAGTCGGCGAGCGTCTTCAGGTCACCGTCGTACTCGAGGGTCGCCCGGAAGGCGTACTCGGTCTCCTCTTCGATCTCGTGCACCTTGGCTCCCAACGCCTGCAGGCGCCGCTCGACCTCGCTCCGGTGACGGCGAAGCCGATCCTCGAACTCGAAGTCGCGTGGCGTGTTCGCATCGGCGAGCTTGTAGCGCATCACGACGAGATTCGAGGGCTGGCCGTAGAGCGCATAGCCGGTCGAGTCAGGTCCTCGATGCTTCATGGACTGGAGCATCTGGGTCATGTCCTGCCCGATCGTGTGCTCGCCGTCCCGGTAGATGATCCCTGCGATTCCGCACATAGACGCGTTCCCTCTCCCCGCTTGTAGTCGACGCCGCCGCTACGGGAGGACGTCGAGGTATTCCTTCACGTCCCACTCCGTCACTTCGGCGCAGTAGCGCTCCCACTCGTCGCGCTTGTAGTGCATGAAAACACGGTACATATCGCCGGGTAGCGCGGACTTGACCACCTCGTCCTGCTCGAGCGCATCGAGCGCATCGCCGAAGGTCATGGGAATCTTCTTGACGTCTTTACCCGCCTCCATTGCCTCGTAGATGTTGCGCTCTTCGGGCTCTCCCGGATCGATCTTCCGGTCGATGCCGTCGCGCATCGCAGCGATCAAAGCCGCGAGCGAGAGGTACGGATTCACGGCCGAGTCGACCGAGCGATACTCGAAGCGGCCCGGAGCGGAGACGCGCAGCGCGGTCGTGCGGTTCTGGTAGCCCCAGTCGGCGAACACCGGAGCCCAGAAGCCCGTATCCCAGAGTCGACGGTACGAGTTGACCGTAGGGGCGCCGATCGCCGTGAGGGCACCGAGGTGCTCGATGATCCCGCCGATCGCCCACAGGCCCGTCTGCGCTGGCTTCTGGCGATCGTCCGTGTCCGGCAGGAAGACGTTCTCCTCCTCGCGCCAGAGCGAGATGTTGTGGTGGCAGCCGTTGGCGGAGACGCCCATGAACGGCTTCGGCATGAAGCACGGGAAGGCCCCGAGCTCGCGCCCGACCTGCTTGCAGATCTGCCGGTAGGTCGAGAGGTTGTCGGCCGTGTGCTCGGCACGGTCGAACCCGAAGTTGAGCTCGAGCTGCCCGGGCGCATCCTCGTGATCGCCCTGGATCATGTCGAGACCCATCGCCTCCCCGTACTCGATCACCTTGTGGATCAGCGGTTGGAGCTCCGAGAACTGGTCGATGTGGTAGCAGTAGGGCTTCGTCATGCCCTCGACCGAGGGCGTGCCGTCCGGATTCAGCTTGAGCCACATCATCTCCGGCTCGGTTCCCGCCCGGAGGTGGAGCCCCGTCTCCTTCTCGAAATCCGCCTGGGTGCGCTGCAGGTTGCCGCGGCAGTCGGAGCTGAGGAAGCCGCCAGGATCCTCGCGCTCCTCGCGGTTGCGAAAACAGATGCACCAGACACGCGCGGTCTTCGAGTCCCAGGGAAGCGGCATGAAGGTCTCGGGCTCGGGCAGGAACACGAGCTCCGCCGCCTCCGGCCCGTAGCCGATGTAGTTCGAGTGGCGATCGGTGAAGAGGTTCGCGGTCGCCCCGTAGACGAGCTGGAGCCCCTTGGACGCCAGGCTCTCCCAGTGCTTCGCCGGGGCACCCTTGCCCATGATCCGCCCGGTGACGGAGATGAACTGGTAGTAGATGTATTCGATCCCTTCGGCGTCGATGCGCTTGCGCACGTCGCGGATCAGCTCTTCACGACCTTCGGCCTCCACGAAACGGTCGAGGTCAGTCGCCATGGGCCCTCCTTCGGTCTCGATTCGTCGCTCGGGTGTTCCTACGCTGACCGCACGAATGGTGTCAAGTGCCGAGCGGGCAATACTATTGCCAAATTGAGGCCGCCGAACGTTCAAGCGCCAACTGCCTGGATAGAGTGGAGTGCATGCAGACCGAGATGACCACCCCTGATCTCGCGCGCGACCTCGCGCGCGGCTACACGCTGCCGGCCGACTGGTACACGGACCCAGCCGTGGCGCGGCTCGAGCGTGAACGGATCTTCGCACGATCGTGGCAGTACGTCGGGAGAAGCTCGCAAGTGCGCGAGCCGGGCGACTTCTTCGCCTCCCGTGCCGGCCACATCCCTATCGCGGTCGTGCGGGACGAGGAAGGTGTCCTCAGGGCTCACGTCAACGTCTGTCGCCATCGAGGCCATGAGGTCGTATCCGGCGAGGGGAACCGCAAGACGCTCCAGTGTCCCTACCACGCCTGGACGTACGGGCTCGACGGCTGTCTGCGCAACGCGCCGCGCGCCGACCGTGAGCCCGACTTCCCGTGGGAGGAGCTGACGCTCGTGCCGCTCCGCGTCGAGGCGTGGGGACCGCTCGTGTTCGTCAACCCGGACGTCGACGCGCCACCGCTGGCAGAGGTGCTCGGCGACCTTCCGGGAATCGTCGCCGAGAGCGGCGTCGACATCGACGCGCTCGAGTTCCACGAGCATCGTGACTGGACGCTCGACGTCAACTGGAAGGTCGCTCTCGAGAACTACCTCGAGTGCTACCACTGCCCGGTCGCGCACCCCGGCTTTAGCGCGTTGATCGACGTCGACGTGGACTCTTATGACTACACGACGCAGCCGTTCACCTCGAGCCAGCGAGCTCCCGTTCGCGCTGCGGCCCTCAACGGCACGGGGAAGGCGGTCGCCTACGACCCGCACGGCGAGGTTCACGAGGCCCAGTACCACCTGATCTGGCCGAACCTGACGATCAACATCGATCCCGGGCGGGCGAACATGTCGGTCGACGTCTGGATTCCGGACGGAGCGGAGTCGATGGCCGGCTTCTCGGAGCAGTTCTTCGCCCCGGACGTGCCGTCGGACCTCCGCGCCGAGATGATGGCGTTCGCCCAGCAAGTCGGCAACGAGGACGACAGCCTCGTCGAGTCTGTCCAGCGAGGCCTACGCTCCGGCATGGTCAGGCAAGGGCGTCTCCTGCTCGGGAGCGAGCACCTGATCCACCACTTCCAGGGGCTCGTCTTCCAGGCGCTCTCGAAGTGACCCTCCCGCTCGGCTAATTTCACGCCGTGAGAGTCCTCGTCGTTGGATCGGGAGGCCGGGAGCACGCCCTGGCTCGCGCCCTCGTCACGAGCCCGCGGCTGACCGAGCTCCATGCAGCGCCGGGAAACCCGGGCATCGAACGGCTCGGACGCTGCCACCCGGTTCGCTCGGAAGACGTCGAGGGTCTCGTCGACCTGTGCCTGGCACTTCGCATCGAGCTCGCGGTGATCGGGCCGGAGGCCCCCCTCGTGGCTGGTGCCACCGACGCACTGCGACGCGCCGGTGTCGTGGTTTTCGGCCCCAGTCGCGCGGCCGCGCAGATCGAGGGCTCGAAGACGTTCGCCAAGGCGATCATGCAGACGGCAGGCGTGAAGACCGCCGCGAGCCTCGACGAGGCCCGGCCTCCATGCGTCGTGAAGTTCGACGGCCTCGCAGCGGGCAAGGGTGTCTTCGTCTGCCGGAAACAGGACGAGGTCGATGCGGCGCTTCCCAGGGCACGGGCTCTGGGGGACGAGGTGGTCATCGAGGAGCTCCTCGAGGGCGATGAGGCGTCACTCTTCGCTCTCTGCGACGGAACGAATGCGATCGCGTTACCGGCCGCCCGGGACTCCAAGCGACTGCTCGACGGAGACGCCGGCCCGAACACGGGCGGCATGGGCGCGTACTCGCCGGTTTCCGGGCTCGGCCGAGACGAAGCCGAAGCGCTGCTGGACAACGTTCACAGACCCGTTCTCGAGGAGCTTGCGCGGCGCGGCACGCCGTTCGTCGGACTCCTCTACGCAGGACTCATGCTGACCGAGGACGGGCCCCGGGTTCTCGAGTTCAACTGCCGCTTCGGAGATCCTGAGACCCAGGTCGTGGTTCCCCGTATCCGCGGCGACTTGCTCGAGCTTCTGCTCGCCGCCGCCACGGGTGATCTCTCGGGGGCTGCCGTCGAGGATTCGACCGGCGCCGCGGTCACGGTCGTGCTCGCGTCGAAGGGCTATCCCGAGTCGAACGAGATCGGCGTCGAGATCCGCGGTATCGAAGAGGCCGAGTCGATCGGCGCGATGGTTCTCCATGCGGGCACGGCGAGACGGGACGGGAAGCTTCTGAGCGCGGGCGGCCGTGTCCTGAACGTCACCGCCGTCGGTAACTCGATCGGGCTGGCGCGCGATCTCGCGTACGCCGCGGTCGAGCGAATAGACTTCGCCGGCGCCCAGTTCCGGCGCGACATCGGCCTATGAGTTCTCAGCCTGACGCCTCCCCCGCTCCGTACGCCGTGCTCGAGGAGTACGCGAGCGACGGGCCGCTCGTCGGGATCCTCATCGGCTCCGAATCGGATCGCGAGATCATGGAGGCGGCGGTCGAGGAGCTGAACACCCGGGGTATCTCGAACGAGCTGCGCGTCCTGTCCGCACACCGCGACCCGCGGGGCGTGGCCGAGTACTCCTCGACGGCTGCGCTGCGTGGCGTTCGCGTGATCATCGCGGCCGCCGGCATGGCCGCCGCGCTCCCTGGAGTTGTCGCCGCATACACCGACCTTCCCGTGATCGGCGTGCCGCTGACCTCGTCGAAGAGCGTGATGGGCGGGCTTGACGCGATCCTCTCGATCGTCCAGATGCCCCCTGGCGTCCCGGTCGCCTGCGTGTCGATCAACGGCTCGAAGAATGCTGCCGTCCTCGCGGCCAAGATCCTCGCGCAGGGCGGCGGGTACCCCGGCCCGCCCACGGCCACGCAATAGCTCCGTCGACAACCGGCCCGGAGGTCGGCAGGAGGCACCCGTAGAATGTCGAGGTGATCTCGCGCTACTCCCGTCCGGCCATGCAGGCGATCTGGTCGGAGGAGTCCAAGCTCGCCCGCTGGCTCGAGGTCGAGCTGGCTGCGACCGATGCCTGGGCCGAGCTCGGGGTCGTCCCCTCGGAGGCTGCCGGCGAGCTCCGCGCATCTGCGGCCGTGCCCTCGGCTGAACGCGTCGCCGAGATCGAGGCCGTCACCCACCACGACGTCGCCGCATTCGTCGACGCGGTCGCCGAGCAGGTTGGGCCGGCGGCCCGGTGGCTGCATTACGGCCTGACCTCGTCGGACGTGCTCGACACGGCCCTCGCACTCCAGGCGCGCGAGGCAGGAGCGCTCGTGCTCGGCGGGCTCGATCGGGCGCTCGCGAGCGTGGTCCGCCGTGCAGAGGAGCACCGCGCAACGCCCATGGTCGGCCGCACGCATGGTGTTCACGCGGAACCAATCACCTTCGGCGCGAAGCTCGCAGGCTGGGCGTTCGAGCTCGACCGCGACCGCGAGAGAGTCGCTCGCGCCGTCGAGGGCATGCGGGTCGGGAAACTGTCGGGCACGGTCGGGGTCTACGCGGGCGGCGAGCCCGAGGTCGAGCGCCTCGTGTGCGAGCGCCTCGGACTCGAGCGCGAGCCCGCGGCCACCCAGGTCATCCCGCGCGACCGTCATGCCGAGCTGCTCACCGCGCTCGCCCTGCTCGCGTCGTCGCTCGACCGGTTCGCAACGGAGGTACGGCACCTCGCCCGCACCGAGGTGCGTGAGGTGATGGAGCCGTTCGGCCGGGGACAGAAGGGCTCCTCGGCGATGCCGCACAAGCGCAACCCGGTCGTGGCCGAGCGCATCTCTGGACTCGCACGCATCGTGCGCGCGGCCGCGCTCGTCGGATTCGAGAACGTCGCCTTGTGGCACGAGCGCGACATCTCACACTCGAGCGCCGAGCGCGTGATCCTCCCGGACGCCTTCCTGGCGATCGACTACATGCTCGATCGTTTCACCTGGCTCGTGGACGGCCTCGTCGTCGACCCGGAACGGATGCGCCGCAACCTGGACGACTCCCACGGGCTCGTGTTCAGTCAGCGGGTGCTCCTGGCGCTCGTCGAGTCGGGATTGTCCCGCGACGACGCCTATCGGCTCGTCCAGGTGCACGCACTGCGCGCATGGGAAGATGACCGCGACTTTCGCGAGCTCGTCGAGGCGGATACCGAGATCGCCGGGCGTCTGGGCGCAGACGGAATCGCTCGCGCCTTCGACCTCGATGAGGTTCTGCAGCACGTCGATGTCCTGTTCGAGCGCCTCGCAGCGCTCGCCGCACGAGAGGAGCCCGTCAATGTCTGAAGCCGCCGTCCACCTCGGAAGCGGCAAGGTTCGCGAGATCTTCCAGCTCGACGCCGAGCGTCTGCTGCTGGTCGCGAGCGATCGCATCTCCGTTTTCGACGTCATCCTGCCAACCGAGATCCCAGACAAGGGGCGCGTCCTCACCGGCCTCTCGGCCTTCTGGTTCGCGCGCACGCGAGAGCTCGTCGGGAACCACCTGCTCGCGCTTCGACCGGACGGCCGCTCGACAGAGGCTCGCAAGCTCGAGATGCTGCCGATCGAGTGCGTCGTCCGCGGATATCTCGCGGGCTCCGGCTGGAAGGACTACGAGCGGACGGGGAAGACATCGGGTCATGAGCTCCCTCAGGGTCTCGAAGAGTCCGCGCGGCTGCCGGAGCCGATCTTCACGCCCGCGACGAAGGCGCAGACGGGCCATGACGAGAACATCTCCCGCGAGGAGGCCGCGCGGCTAGTCGGCGAGGATCTCTTTCGCGAGGTGGAGCGACTCTCGATCGCGCTCTACGAATACGGCGCCGATCACGCCCGCGAGCGCGGGATCGTCCTCGCGGACACGAAGTTCGAGTTCGGTCAGGACGGCGACGGCCGGCTCGTCCTCGCGGACGAGGTGATGACACCCGACTCGTCCCGGTTCTGGCCGGCGGACGAGTACGAGCCCGGTCGCTCGCAGCCGTCGTTCGACAAGCAGTACGTGCGGGACTACGCCGAGGGCCTCGGCTGGGGAAAGGTCGCACCAGGCCCCGAGCTCCCCGACGCGGTCGTCACGGGAACGCGCGCGCGTTACGTCGAGGCGTTCGAGCGGATCACGGGTATCCCGTTCGACTCCTATGTCTCGGATCCGGGCATCGTGCTTCGATGAGGGCGACCGTCCTCGTCCGGCCCAAGGCCGGGATCCTCGACCCTCAGGGTGACGCCGTCCGCTCCTCGCTCGACCATCTCGGCTTCGGGGTCCGTGACGCGCGAGTCGGCCGGGTGATCGACCTCGAGCTCGACGCGAGCTCGGAAGCCGAGGCCCGTACGCAAATCGAGGACATGTGCACCCGACTGCTCGCCAACCCCCTCATCGAGAGTTTCGACATCGAGATTCTCGATCCCCCTGCCGGATGAGACGCCCTCTGTCGACCCCCAACGCCCGCGCGTACCTCGGCGAGGGACGCGCGTGAGCCCTTCCCGTCCACGCATCGCGGTCGTCGTCTTCCCCGGATCGAACGACGATCGGGACGCCGCGCTCGCTCTCGAGATCCTCGGCGCGGAGGCCGTCCTCGTCTGGCATGGAGAAACCACACTTCCTCCCGTGGAAGGAGTGGTCCTCCCCGGCGGCTTCTCGTACGGTGACTACCTACGCTGCGGTGCGATCGCCCGGTTCGCGCCAGTGATGACGTCGATCGCGCGCTTCGCGGCGGGCGGCGGCCCGGTTCTCGGGGTCTGCAACGGCTTCCAGATCCTCTGCGAGGCCGGACTGCTCCCTGGTGTCCTACGACCAAACGAGTCGCTCCGGTTCGTCTGCTCGGACGTACGAATCCGCGTCGAGGGAGCACGTACTCCCCTGCTGTCGAGGTGCGATGCCGGACAGGAGCTCGTCATCCCCGTGAAGCACGGGGAGGGTTGCTGGTACGCGCCGGACGAGATCCTCGACGAGATCGAGGCAGGCGGCCAGATCGCCCTACGCTACGTCGAGGGCGAGAACCCGAACGGTGCGGTCGCCGACGTTGCGGGAGTCATGAACGCGGCCGGAAACGTCCTCGGGCTGATGCCTCATCCGGAACACGCGGTGCATGCGCTGCGCGGCTCGACCGACGGCGCCTTCGTCCTCGGCTCCCTCGTCGACGCGGCCCGAGAGTGGGCAGTCCTGACCGTGTAGAGGCTCGAAGTCGTTCCTCCGGGGGACGTTTCCTGCATCGATCACCTCCTCGTGCGCGGGCGCAGCCCCAGGGCCCGCGCGAGTGCCTTTCGTTCTGCAAGGCCTTCGCGAAGCCGATCGAGATCGCTCGATCGTAGGGTGACGGGTCCGCGGCGGGCGGATCCATCGGTCGTGTAGGCGAAGCGCACGAGCCGCTCACCAGCCTGGTTTTCGAGGAGCTGGACGTGAGATGCGAACTCGTGACCGTCCGACTCCTGCGGCAAGACGAGCTCCTCCACCACGCTCGCCGGCCCCCAAGGTGTCGTTACCTTCGCCATGAGGCCAAGACTAGGCCGAACTTCCGCACGAGAGACACACGCAATGTCACGAAACGCAGGCGTGATGGATACGAATGAGGCCGCAGCGGGCCGTGAGTGTGGCTAGTCTCGCAACGTGCGAGGCGGCAAGATCGCCCTCATCGTCATCGGGAGCCTCCTGGGGCTGATCGGACTCGGCCTCCTCGCGGGCGGCGGCTTCCTCCTATGGGCACACGAGACGCAGCGAGATGACCAGGGCTACTACACGTCGGGCGTGCTCGCACTTCGCACAGACACGTATGCACTCACGGCGGAGGGAATCGAGCTCGCCGACGTTCCGGACGAGCTGTTCGCGAAGGGTCGCCTGGGGCAGATACGGATCCGCGGCTCGAGTCAGAACGGAAAGGACGTGTTCTTCGGCATCGCGCCCGAAACGGACATCGACGCATATCTGGAGAACGTCGCCCACGACCGAGTGAAGGACATCGGCTTCACGGGCGACGTGTCGCCGGATCGGATCGAGTATCGCCGTACAGACGGAACCGCCGCTCCGGCCGACCCGGCGGCGCAGGGGTTCTGGGTCGCGTCGGTCTCCGGCGCCGGCGAGCAGACCCTCAACTGGGACGTCAGCAGGGGCGACTGGGCCATCGTCGCGATGAACGCAGACGCCTCGGCCGGCGTCGCCGTGGACGCAACGGTGGCCGCGAAGGCGGGCTTCGTCATCTGGATCGCAGTCGGCCTCCTGGCGGGTGGCCTCGTGATCCTGGCAATCGGCGCCGTCCTGGTGTTCTTCGGCGCACGGTCTGACCACCGCCACCCGCCGGACGGCGCCGTCCCGCACGACGGCGAGCAGGCACTCTCGTCGCTGGCGGCAGATGAAGAGACGCGGGCGCCCGAGTCGCACCCCTACCCTGTGCAGCTCGAAGGAAGGATCGATGACAGGCTGAGCCGGGCCCTCTGGCTCGTGAAGTGGCTCCTCGCGATCCCCCATTACATCGTGCTCGCCTTCCTGTGGATCGCGTTCGCCGTCGTCACCGTAATCGCGTTCTTCGCGATTCTCTTCACCGAGCGGTACCCGAGGGGCCTCTTCGACTTCAACGTCGGCGTCCTCCGCTGGACGTGGCGAGTCGCGTTCTACTCATACAGCGCGCTCGGCACCGATCGCTACCCGCCGTTCAGCCTGGGTCCGGAACCCGACTACCCGGCAACCCTCGAGATTCCCTACCCGGAGCGGCTCTCACGCGGGTTGGTCCTCGTCAAGTGGTGGCTGCTGGCGATCCCGCACTACCTCGTGATCGGCGTCTTCAACGGCACCTGGGGATTCAGCCGCTGGGGATGGGCCGACTGGGGCGATGGAAACTACGACTGGGGCTGGACGTTTTGGGGCGGCGGGCTGATCGGCCTTCTCGTGATCTTCGCCGCGGTCGTGCTCCTGTTCACGGCCCGCTATCCGCGCGAGATCTTCGACTTCGTCGTCGGGATGAATCGCTGGACGTTCCGCGTGTGGTCGTATGTCGCCCTCATGCGCGACGAATACCCGCCGTTCCGCCTCGGCCGGTAGCGCCGGGAAGCGAACACACTACGATCGCTGCTGTGGTCGTCGCGGTCGAGGCCAGTCGCAGCGCCTCGGGGAACGCCCTAGCCGCCGCGGCCGACTCCGTCGAGAGCCTGCGCATCGCCGGTTGCTACAAAGCAGCCCGCCAGATGATCGTCGACGAGACCCGCTGACTGCATGAACGCGTACACGGTGGTCGGACCGACGAAACGGAAGCCTCGACGCTTCAGCTCCTTCGACAGTGCGGTCGACTCCGGCGTCGAAGCGGGCATCTCGGTGAACGACCCGACGCGCCGCGCACGCGGCTCCGGAGCGTAGGACCAGACCAGGCTGTCGAGCGCGGCTGGGAGCTCCAGTGAAGCGCGCGCGTTTCCGACCGCCGCCTCGATCTTGCCGCGGTGGCGAACGATGCCGGAATCGGCGAGAAGCCGCCGCACATCGCCATCGGTGAAACCGGCGACTGTGTCGATCCGAAACCCCGCGAAAGCCGTTCTGAACGCTTCGCGCTTGCGCAGGATCGTGATCCACGAGAGCCCCGCCTGGAATCCCTCGAGCGTCAGCAGCTCGAAGAGGGCATCATCGCCGTGAAGCGGCCGCCCCCACTCGCGATCGTGATAGCTCAGGTAGAGGGGATCTGCCCCCGGCCAGGCACAACGCCTGAGGCCGTCCTCGCCGGTGATGATGTCCGGCATCCTGCTACACGCTTAACCCGTGTCCGCGCCCCGTTCGATGAGCTCGATCCGATACGAATCTAGATAGATGCTAACGTTGAGTACATGAGAGCTCTGTCTCATACTGCGGATGGTTACATTCGCGTCAGTCGGCGTGGTGGACGTGAGGGCGATCGGTTCATCAGCCCCGCTGTTCAGCGGGAGCGGATCGAGGGTTGGGCGAAGCTGAACGGCGTCGAGATCGTGCGGTGGTTTGAGGAGATCGATCAGTCTGGCGGGAAGCGCGACCGGCCGATGTTCCAGGAGGCGCT